>DASSWM010000184.1:0-3650 GCA_035704865.1 Agrococcus sp. | reverse complement strand
GCGATGAGGCCCTTCGCCTCGAGCGAGTCGAGCCGCTTCGAGACGGCACCCTTCGTCACCATCGTGATGCCCACGAGCGCCGACGGCGCGAGCGCGTAGGGCGCGCCGACCCGGCGCAGCGTCGCGAGGATGTCGAACTCGCCCTCGCTCAGCCCGAACTGCCGGTAGAGCGCGACGAGATCCTCGGTGACGAACTGCGAGACGCGGCTGAGCCGCCCGATGACGGCGATGGGGGATGCGTCGAGGTCGGGCCGCTCGAGCCGCCACTGCTCGAGCATGGTCGCGACGAGATCCGGCTGCACGGTTGCAGTCTAGTTGAGATGGAAACTAGAATGGTTTCCGTGGAAACAACACGCGAGGCGTCCTCGGCGAGCGCGCTGCGATGGATCCTGCTGGGCGCGATCGCGCCGATCTCGTGGGGCTCGGTGTACTTCGTGACGCTGCACTGGATCCCGGCGGAGGAGCCGCTGACGGCCGCGGTGCTGCGCGCGCTGCCGGCCGGACTGCTGCTGCTGGCCGTGCGGCGCAGGCTGCCGCAGGGCGCGTGGTGGTGGCGGTCGGCGGTGCTCGGCGTGCTCAACTGCAGCGCGTTCTTCGTGCTCGTCTACTTCGCGGCGAAGCTGCTGCCGACGTCGATCGCGGCGATGCTCATGAGCCTGTCGCCCATCGCGATGATGCTCATCGCCTGGGGACTCGTCGCCGAGCGGCCGACAGTGCGGCGGCTGCTGGGCGCGGTGATGGGGCTGCTGGGCGTCGTGCTGCTCATGGCCGCGGCGGTCGGCGCGATCGACGGCTGGGGCGTGGCTGCCTCGGTGACGGGCATGGCGATGTACGCGCTCGGCTCGGTGCTCGCGAAGCGCTGGAGCGGGCAGGTCGACTCCATCGCGTCGTCGTCGTGGCAGCTGACCGCCGGCGGGCTGCTGCTCGTGCCGTTCGCGCTCGCACTCGAGGGCGTGCCGAGTGCGCTGCCGGCTACCGCGGTGCTCGGCTACGCGTACATCGCGCTCATCCCGACGGCGCTCGCGTTCGTCTGCTGGTTCGGCGCGCTGCGGCACCTCACCGCCGGGCAGGTCGGCCTCCTGGGGCTGCTGAACCCCGTGACGGGCGTGCTGCTCGGCGTGCTGCTGGGCGGCGAGCTGCTCACCGCGTGGCAGTGGCTCGGCATCGCGATCGTGCTCGCGGGCATCACGATCGGGCAGACGAGCGCGCGACGGAGGGCCGCGGCGCTGCAGCTCTCGCGCTAGCGGTGCTCGAACCGCCAGGGCAGCGAGCCCACGTGCAGGCGGTGACGCGGGCCCTCCTCGGTGTCGACGGCGCCGTCGTAGGCCTCGTCGCCGTCCCACAGCGCGAGGCCGCGATGCGGATCCTGCCGCGTCGCGTAGTGCTGCAGCTCGCGCTCGCCGATGGCGGTGAGCGCGGCGTCGACCGTCGGGAAGGCCATGAGCGTGTCGAGCGTCACCCAGGTGGGCGGGAACAGGCGCAGGTCTCCGGCACCGTGGCGCTTGAGCGCATCCGCCGGCCTGATCCACATGTGGTCGTCGGCCTCGGAGGGCTGCAGCACGATCTCGCCCTCGGGCGCCTCGGCGACGAAGAACCAGGTGTGGAAGCGCGCGGCGAGATCCTGCGGCGGCGACCACTGCGAGAGCGGCACGATGGCGTCCGGCGGCACGATGAGGCCGGTCTCCTCGGCCGTCTCGCGCACGGCGGCGTTGCGGGCGGTCGCCTCTTCCACCGCGTCGGGGCCGTCCGCGTCGGCGCCCGGCTCGACCCCCTCGACGCGGTCGACCGGCTCGACCTTGCCGCCCGGGAACACCCAGCCGCCGGCGAACGTGCCGCGGTCGGGCCGCTGCAGCAGCAGCACCTCGATCGCGCCGGCGCCGTCGCGCATGAGCACGAGCGTCGCGGCGGTGCGGATGTCTGTCACGCTGTCACGCTATCGCTGAGTCACCCTCATCCGCGATCGCCTCGCGCGCCAGTCCGCGGATCTGCGCGTCCGCGCGACCCTCCGGCGGCTCCGGGTCGGCGGCGTGCAGCGCGGCGTCGGCGGCGGGCCGCTCGACCTCGCCGGCGTGCACGTCGGGCTTCTGCGCCGGCACCGCGAGCACCTCGAGCGGCGCGCTGCGCTCGAGCGACGGCTCGAGCCCCTGCAGGCTCGAGAACCTGCGCGCCTGGGTCACGACGTTGCGGTCGAGGGATGCGTTGAACGCGTTGTACGCCTCGACGGTCTTGTTGAGGCGGCTGCCGAGGGTCGTGAGGTGCGTGCCCATCGTGCCGAGCCGCTTGTGCAGCTCGCGCCCGACCTCGAGCACCTGCATCGCCTCGCCGGCGAGCTGCTCCTGCCGCCACGTGTAGCCGACCGTGCGCAGCAGCGCGACGAGCGTCGCGGGGGTCGCGAGCACGACGTTGCGCTCGAAGGCCCGCTCGAAGAGCGTCGGGTCGCGCTCGAGGGCGGCGTTGAGGAACGGTTCGGCGGGCACGAACATCACGACGAACTCCGGCGTGCCGGGCACCGTCTCCCAGTAGGCCTTGGAGCCGAGCTGGTCGATGTGGTCGCGCAGGTGGCGCGCGTGGGCGTCGAGCCGCTTGTCGCGCAGCTGGTCGTCGCGCGCCTCCATCGCCTCGAGGTAGCCGCTGAAGGCGACCTTGGCGTCGACGATCACCTGCTTGTCGCCCGGCAGGTGCACGAGCATGTCGGGCCGCAGCGCGCCGTCGTCGGTGGTGTGGTGCGCCTGCTCGCTGAAGTCGACGTGCTCGACCATGCCGGCCGCCTCGACCACGCGGCGCAGCTGCAGCTCGCCCCACCGGCCGCGCACCTGCGGCGCGCGCAGGGCGTTCACGAGCTGGCGGGTCTCGACCGTGAGCTGCTCGGAGGAGGAGCGCATCGCCTGCAGCTGCTCGGCGAGCGCCGCGTTCGCCTCCGCGCGTGCCTTCTCGGCCGCCGTGACCTCGCCGCGCACCGACTCGAGCGACTTCGACAGCGGCTCCACGAGCTGCTGGACGGCGGCCTCGCGCTTGGCGAGCTCCGCCGCGCCCAGGGCGCTCGAGCGGCGCAGCCGCTCCTCCGCCTGCTCGAGGAAGACGGCGGAGTTGCGCTCGAGCGCCGCGCTCGAGAGCTTCGCGAACTCGTCGGCGCGGCGCCGCGCGTCGGCCTGCAGCTCGGCGAGCGCCTCGCGGCCGCGCTCGCGCTCATCCGCGAGGCGGCGCTGCGCATCCGCGCGCACCTCCTCGAGCTGCGCCGCATGGCGGCGCTCGGCGATGTCGAGCTCGCGCTGCCGCTCGTGCTCGGCCGCCTCGAGCCGGCGCTCCGCCGCCTCCTGGCGCGCGACCGAGGCGGCCTGCTCGCCGACCGATCGGGCCCTGCCGATGCGCACGCCCAGCAGCGCCCCGAGCGCGCCCGCGAGCAGCACCGCGGCGAGTGCGACGACGACGATGAGGGTGTCCATGCCCCCATGGCACCACGCACCGCCCACGCGGCCGTGCAGCACACGCGACCCACGGCATCCGCCCGTCGCGATCGAGCGTAGGGTCGGGGCATGGTCGAGATCGAGCGCATCCTCGCGCCCAACCCGGGACCGATGACCCTGGAGGGCACCAACACCTACGTGATCGGCGGCCAGGTGGTGGTCGATCCGGGCCCCTCCGACGTCGAG
>DASSWM010000183.1:0-4093 GCA_035704865.1 Agrococcus sp. | reverse complement strand
CGCGTGGGCGGTGCCCGCGCTGTGGCAGGTGGAGGGCGCGAACTGGGCCCTCATCGGCTACATCCTGCTGGGCGCCGGCGCCCTCATCACCCTCATCGGCATCATCATGAACGCGCGATCTGGCCGCACCAGCCAGGTCTCCAAGTCGAGTGTCGACCCTGACACCGGCACGCGCGTGGAGCGCACCGAGCGCCGCGACGACGTCGTCTGACGAGCCTGGCCGAGGGGCGCCGATCCGCGATCGCGGTCGGCGCCCCTCGCACGTTCAGCTCGCGCGCGCCGCGTCGTGGATGGCCTGCGCGAGCTCAGCCGGCTTCGACCACATGGGCCAGTGGCCCGTCGGCAGGTCGACCATCGTCAGCGCGCGGTGCTCGAGCACGCCCGCGAGGAACGGCACACCCTGCTCGGCGTAGGAGCGGTAGTCGGCGGCGGAGAACGCCGTGCAGATGATGGTGGCGGGCACGTCGAGCCGACGGTCGTCGCCCAGCTGCACCGCCTCGCGCACCGTGCCGCCCGGCTGCGGCACCGCCCTCATGCGGAACGCGTCGAGCTGCTCCGCCGTGAGGTCGCGCATCGAGCCCTGCTCGAGCTCGTCGTCCCAGTTCGCCTCGAGCGTCAGCTCGTCGCCCTCGAACGACGCGTCCATCGCCGCGCCGTCCACGACCGGGGCGGTGTCGACCCACACCGAGCGCGCGATGCGGTCGACGTTGCGATCGATCGCGACGGTCGCCGGGATCGCGGCCCCGCTGTGCGCGACGAGCACGACCTCGCCGTCGCCCTCGAGCGCCGCCTCGATCGCCTGCACGTGATCCTCGAGCGTCACGCTGCCGCGCGAGGGATGGTCGGGCTCGAGCCCCGGCAGGGTGAGCGCCACGACATCGTGGCCGAGGCCGCGGAGCCGTGCCGCCACGTCGTCCCATGCCCACGCGCCCAGCCAGAAACCGGGGACGAGCACGATGCGTGCCGTGCTCTCGGATGCGGCGCCGGACGATGCGGTGCCGGGATCAGATGCTGTTGCCATGCGGGCGACGCTATCCGCGACCGCCGACACGCACCAGCGCCGGATCGGCTGCAGCGGACGGGCTCAGTCGCCCGTGCCTCGCAGCGAGCGCCACGCGACGAGCATCGCGAGCAGCATGAGCACCGCACCCGAGGCGCTCGTCGCGATGACCCCGTGGTCGAAGGCGATGCGCGCCGCCTCGACGAGCCGCTCGCCGGCCGCGCCCGTGCCCTCGGCGACCGCGACCGCGCCGCCGAGCGTCTCGCGGGCGATCGCGGCCGCCGCCGCGTCGGTGCCGGCCGGCACCACGAGCGTCGCGCGGTAGACGGCGGTCAGCAGGCCGCCGAGCAGCGTCGTGCCGAGCACGGCGCCGAACTCGTACGCGGTCTCGGAGAGGGCGGATGCGGCGCCCGCCTTCGCGGTCGGCACGGCGGAGAGGATGAGGTCGTTCGAGATCGTCTCGGCGGCGCCGATGCCGACGCCCAGCAGCGCGAACGAGACGGCGATGCCCGCGACGCTCACCTGCTCCCCCAGCACCGCGAGCATGCCGTAGGCCGCGAGCGACGATCCGAGCGCGACCACGACGACGACGCCGGGATCGACCGCGCGCACGATGCGCACCACGAGCAGGCCCGCCACGATCATGGCGATGACGCCGGGCACGAGCACGAGCGCCGCGTCGAGCACCGCGAGCCCCTCGACGAGCTGCAGGTGCTGGGTCACGAAGAACAGGAAGCCCGTGAGCGCCACGACGCTCAGCAGGTTGACGGTGAGCGCGCCGCTGAACTGCGGCAGCCGGAACAGGCCGACGTCGAGCATCGGGGTCGCGACCCGGCGCATCCGCCGCACGAACAGCCAGCCGGCCAGCAGCGCGAGCAGGATGAGGGCGATGCCGAGGGGGTCGAGGCCGTCGACCGCGACCTCCTTGACTCCGGCGGCGAGGCCGCCGAGCGCGAGCATCGACAGCGCGATGCCGATCGGGTCGATCGGGCCGGGCGCGGGATCGCGCGACTCGTCGACCAGCAGCGGCGCGAGCGCGAGCAGCGGCACGAGCACGGGCACGGCGATGAGGAAGATGGCGCCCCAGTGGAAGTGCGCCAGGAGCGCGCCGCCCACGACGGGGCCTGCGGCCGAGCCGACCGAGAACGCGGTCGCCCAGATCGCCACTGCGAGCCGTCGCTGTTGGCGGTCGAGGAAGATCGAGCGCAGCAGCGCGAGCGTCGACGGCATGAGCGTGGCGCCGAAGAAGCCGATCGCCGCGCGGGCCGCGATGAGCATCTCGGCCGTGGGCGCGAAGGCGGCGAGCGCCGAGAAGACGGCGAAGCCGGTCGCGCCGATGAGCAGCAGCTTCCGGCGCCCGATGCGGTCGCCCAGGTTGCCCATCGCGACCAGCAGCGTCGCGAGCACGAGCGAGTAGGCGTCGATGATCCAGAGCTGCTGCGACGCGCTCGGGCGCAGCGCCTGCGCGATCTCGGGCAGCGCGAAGTTGAGCGCCGTGATGTCGATCGAGACGAGCAGCACGGGCAGCATGAGCACCGCGAGCGCTCCCCAGGCGCGGGCGCCCGCGCGCGGCGCGAGGGCGGCGGATGCGGGGGTCGTCGTGTTCGTCACCAGATCACTGTACCGTCTGGACGGTTTGTTGCCAAGGTATGCTCGAGGCATGAGCAAGGGCGACGACACGAGGGACCGCATCCTGGATGCCTTCGAGGCGCTCGTGCTCGAGCACGGCGAGCGCGCGGGCACGCTCGCGGCGACCGCCGGGGCGGCGGGCGTCTCGAAGGGCGGCCTGCTCTACCACTTCGGCTCGAAGGCCGCGCTCGTCGAGGGGCTCGCCGACCGGCTCGAGCGCTTCGGCGCCGCCGAGGAGGAGCGGCTGTCGCCGATGCCCGACGCCGTCGAGGTGTTCCTGCGCGAGTCGGTCGCGGCCGAGCACCCGATCGACCGCACGCTCGTGGCGCTGCTCAAGCTCGGGCAGCACGACGAGCACGGCACGGCCCGCGACGCGCTCATCCGCCTCGACGAGCACTACCTCACGGCGCTCACCGCGAGCCTGGGCGACCGCGACCTCGCGCTGCTGGTCGTGCGGCTCAGCGACGGCATCTACCTGCGCTCCGCGATCGGCGGCAGCCGCTCGCTCACGCCCGACTCGGTCGAGCGCGTCATCCTACGGCTCGAGGAGCTGCTGCGGCGCTGAGCCGCCTCTCGTGACGCGTGCGGCCAGGGCCGCGCGCTCCCGATCTGCGGCCGAGCTCGCGACGCGTGCGGCCGCGGCCGCGCGCTCCTCGACCGGCGGCCGGGCTACAGCTCGCGGATCGCGATCTGGTGGATCGCCGTCGCGTCGATCGCGCTGCCGAGCCGCTCGATGAGCTCGTCGGGCGCCGCCTGGTCGATCGTCACGATCGAGAGCGCGTCGCCGCCCTCCTCGGTGCGCGCGATCTGCATGCCCGCGATGTTGATGCCCGCCTCCCCGAACGCAGTGCCGTAGGCGGCGACGACGCCGGGCCGGTCGGCGTACTCCATCACGACGAAGTGGTCGGCCATCGGCACCTCGACCGACTGCCCGTTGACGCCGACGATCTTCTCGATCTGCTTCGGCCCCGTCAGCGTGCCCTCGACGCTCACGCGCCGGCCGTCGCTCGTGGCGAGCACGACCTCGACGACGTTGCGGTACTCGTCGCTGCGCTCGTCGGCGGTGAGGCTGCTCGTCACGCCGCGCGACTCCGCCAGCACGGGTGCGTTCACGAACGTCACCTGCTCGCTCACGATCGACGAGAAGAAGCCCTTGAGCGCCGCGAGCCGCAGCACCTTGACGTCGTAGGCGGCGAGCTCGCCGTGCACGGCGACGTCGACCGCCTCGACGGGGCCGCCCGCGAGGCCGGCCGCGAACTGGCCGCGCCGCTCGGCCAGCGGGATCCCGGGGCGCACGTACTCGTCGATGATCCCGCCCGCGACGTTCACCGCATCCGGCACCAGATCGCCCGCGAGCGCGAGCCGCACCGAGCGCGCGACGGCGATGCCCGCCTTCTCCTGCGCCTCATCGGTGGACGCGCCCAGGTGCGGCGTGACCTGGATGTTGGGGGCGCCCGTGAGCGT
>DASSWM010000182.1:0-10197 GCA_035704865.1 Agrococcus sp. | reverse complement strand
CGGCCGCAGCATCACCAGCCCGACCACCAGCAGCCGCAGGCCGGCCCGACGCAGCCCGGACAGCCGCAGCCCGGACAGCCGCAGCCCGGACAGCCGCAGCCCGGACAGCCGCACGCGGGACAGTCGCAGCCCGGCCAGCCGCAGCCCGGTCAGCCGCACGCGCAGCCGACGCAGCACGCGGGCGACCCGTGGCAGCGCTGGCAGGCGCCGCAGGCGAGCGCGCCGGCCGCCTCGGCAGCCGGCCCCGGCAGCCACGACCCGTACGCGGCGACGCGCGCCTACCCCTCCGCGTACGCCGCGCAGGGGAGCGCGCCGACGGCCGAGGCCGACCGCCCGCGCAAGCGCACCGGGCTCGTCGTCGGATCGATCGTCACGGCCGCGCTACTCGGCGGCGCCGCCGGCTTCGGCGGCGGCGTGCTTGCCCTCGACATGCAGGGGCCGCAGACGCAGACGGCCCCGAGCGCGAGCGGCGCGACGGGCGAGCCCGTGTCCGACCCGGGCACGATCGCCGACGTCGCCGCGGCCGCCGGCCCATCCGTCGTCACCGTGCAGGCGAGCTCGCCGAATGGCAGCGGCGAGGGCTCCGGCGTCGCCGTCGCGGCCGGTGGCTACATCGTCACGAACAACCACGTCGTCACGCTCGACGGGCAGACCGCCGACGCGCAGATCATCGTCGAGACGAGCGACGGGCAGCTGCTGCAGGCCGAGATCGTCGGCACCGACCCCGTCGTAGACCTCGCGGTCATCAAGGTCGACGCCGAGCTGCCGGTCGTGACCTTCGCCTCGAGCGACGACGTGCGCGTGGGCGACACCGCGATCGCGATCGGCGCGCCGCTCGGGCTCTCCAACTCCGTCACCGACGGCATCGTGTCCGCCGTCGACCGCGGGCTGCGCATCGCCTCGAGCGCCGCGCCCGAGGGCGACGACCAGCAGCAGCAGTCGCCGTTCGGCTTCTGGCAGGAGGACGGCGCGCAGGCGGCGCAGGAGGAGATCTCCATCCCGGTCGTGCAGACGGATGCGTCGATCAACCCCGGCAACTCGGGCGGCGCCCTGCTGAACGCGTCCGGCCAGCTCGTGGGCATCAACGTCGCGATCGCGAGCATGGGCCAGGAGTCGCAGTCGTCGGGCTCGATCGGCATCGGCTTCGCGATCGAGGCGAGCCTCGTGCAGCGCGTGGTCGAGGAGATCATCGCGACGGGCGAGGCGACCCACGGCCTGCTCGGCGCCACCGTGAGCGACGTGACCGACGCATCCGTCGGCACCGTCGGCGCCCTCGTGCGGGAGATCAGCGAGGGCGGCGCGGCCGCCGCGGCCGGGCTCGAGGCCGGCGATGTCATCACCGAGATCGACGGGCAGCCCGTGACGGGCGCGGTCGACGCCACCGCGCAGGTGCGCGCGCACGCCGCGGGCAGCGAGGTGACCGTCAGCTACCTGCGCGACGGCCAGGAGGCCGAGGCGCAGGTGACGCTGGGCGCGCTCGGCTAGGCCAGGCCCCGCGGGTCGTCCGACGGCGCGTCGTCCGGTGCATCCTGCCCGGTCGGCGCGCCGTCCGTCGTCTCGCGCTCGGCGCGCCGCTCGCGCAGCCTGCGCAGCCCGCCGCCGAGCCCCTCCCGCTCGATCTCGCGCGCCTCGCGGATGCGCTCGCCGAGGCTCGGCCGCACCTCCTTGATGCGCGGGGCGAGGTTGGCGTCGAACTGCAGCGGCGGCGGGCCGAACGCCTCGCGCGCCGCCTTCACGACCTGGCGGCCGAGGATGTTGTTGCCGACGCCGCCGATCACGGCGCCGATGCCGAACGGCATCGCGCGACCGAGCATCGACGCGCCGGTGTTGCGGGCCATGCGGCGCAGGAAGGCGCGGCGCAGGAAGTCGACGACCTGGCCCATCGCGCCCGCCGGCATCGCCGACGTGACGAGGCGCCCCCAGTAGGCGTTGCCGGCTGCGCCGCGGCCCATCGCCTGCTCGGCGGCGCGCTGGACGAGCGACTGCCCGCCGGCGCCGAGCATGAGGCCCATGACGAGCGCCTTGGCGCGCTGCTCGTCCTCCACCGCGATGCCGTGCACCTCGGTGACCGCCTGGCCGAAGAAGGCGCTCGCCTCGAGGAAGCCCGCCGTCTCCGCGACCGTGAGGCCGAGCGCCGCGGCCGTGCCGATGCCGGGCGCGACGGCCGTCGCGCCGACGGCGGCGCCGCCGGAGGAGACCGCGGCGAGGTACTGCTTCTCGAGCCGCCGGATCACCTGCTCGGGCGTGAGCTCGGGATGCTTGCGGCGCAGCGAGCGCAGGTGGTTGACGACCAGCGGCCGCTGCACGCCGAGGATGCCCTCGAGCGTCTTCATGAGCCAGCCGAGGTCCTCGTTCGCCTCGATCTCGTGCATCGCTTCCCCCTGTCTGTCCGGCGCGGGCGTCGAGCACGCGCCATCGGCATGATCGCGCACCCGGCCAGGAGGCACCTGAGCGCGCCATCCGATGGTCGCGCCGGCCGCGGCGTGGGATCATGGTGCCATGACCACCACGCCAGGACCCGACACCTCCGGACCGGGCACGATCGGCGCCGGCGGCGGCACCGATGTGCTCGATCGCGAGCTCGAGCAGCTGCTCAACGAGGAATCGGTCGAGGACGGCGACCACGACCGCTTCTCGCACTACGTGAAGAAGGAGAAGATCCTGCAGTCGGCGCTCTCGGGCAAGCCCGTGCGCGCGCTGTGCGGGAAGAAGTGGACGCCGGGCCGCGACCCGGAGAAGTTCCCCATCTGCCCCACCTGCAAGGACATCTACGAGAAGCTGCGCACCGAGTAGCGAACCGCTCAGCGGAAGACGGTCGGGATGACGGGCTCGCCGCGCGCGAGCCGGTGCGCGTCGGCGGGCAGCTCGGCCACGGACGCCGCGTGGCGCTCGCGAGCGCTCTCGACGCCCGCGTGGCCCAGCCAGCGCTCGTCGATCTCGCCGCCCACGACGAGCGGCACCTGCAGCGCCCTGCCGCGCTCGGCCGCCGCGTCGAGCCTCGCCTGCTCGTCGGTCACGATCACCGTCTCCTCGACCGCGACGCCCTGCTCGAGCGTGCGCACCGCGACCTTCTCGCCGCCCTTCGAGGCCTTGTCCTGCGAGTGCTTCGCGACGCCCACCCACTCGCCGTCGTCGCCCTGGCGCGCGACGAGCTTGTAGACCATGCCCGCCGCGGGCGCGCCCGAGCCGGTGACGACGCTCGTGCCGACACCGTACGCATCCACCGGGCTCGCCTGCAGGCCGGCGATCGCGTACTCGTCGAGGTCGCTCGTGACGGTGATGCGCGTGCCCGTGGCGCCGAGCGAGTCGAGCAGCCGGCGCGCCTCGCCCGCCACCTCCGCGAGGTCGCCCGAGTCGAGCCGGATGCCGCCGAGCCCCGGGCCCGCGACCTCGACGGCGGTGCGGATGCCCTGCTCGATGTCGTACGTGTCGACCAGCAGCGTCGTGCCGACGCCGAGCGTGTCGATCTGCGCCTGGAAGGCCTCGGCCTCGGAGTCGTGCAGCAGCGTGAACGAGTGCGCGGCGGTGCCCATCGTCGGGATGCCCCAGCGCGCGCCGGCCGCGAGGTTGCTCGTGGCGGCGAAGCCGGCGATGTAGGCGGCGCGGGCCGCGGCGACCGCGGCCTCCTCGTTGGCGCGCCGCGAGCCCATCTCGGCGATCGGGCGGTCCCGCGCGGCGCGCGCCATGCGGGTCGCGGCGTTGGCGACGGCGGAGTCGTAGTTGAGCACCGAGAGCGCGACCGTCTCGAGCACGACCGCCTCCGCGAAGGAGCCCTCGACGACCAGGATGGGGGAGCCGGGGAAGTAGAGCTCGCCCTCGGCGTAGCCGCGGATGTCGCCCGCGAAGCGGTAGTCGGCGAGCCAGTCGAGCAGCTCGGGCGAGACCACGCGGTGCTCGCGCAGCGACGCGAGCTCGGCGTCGCCGAAGCGGAACTCGGCCACCCGCTGCAGGAACCTTCCGGTGCCCGCGACGACGCCGTAGCGGCGCGCGCCGGGCAGGCGGCGGGCGAAGACCTCGAACACGGAGGGCCGGAACGCGGTGCCGGAGCGCATCGCGGCATCGATCATCGTCAGCTCGTAGCGGTCGGTCATGAGCGCGGTGTCGGTCACGCGCACCAGCCTATGAGACGCTTCCGGCACGACTCGGGGGCGGATGCGTCCGGCCGCGCTCGCACGCGCGCTCGGCCAGGTAGCGTGGCCCGGTGACCGAACGCATCCGCACCCTTCCTGCGGGCGTCGAGCTGCGAGAGCCGGTGCCC
Source organism: Agrococcus sp. (assembly GCA_035704865.1). Taxonomy (GTDB): domain Bacteria; phylum Actinomycetota; class Actinomycetes; order Actinomycetales; family Microbacteriaceae; genus Agrococcus. The sequence goes on along the minus strand of DASSWM010000182.1, from coordinate 5,939 downwards.
GCCGACGCGGCCGCGTGGGCGACGTTCCTCGTCGAGGCGCAGCAGGCGACGTACGCCGGCCGGCTGCCCGCCGACTTCGCCGAGCGCGGCCTCGCGCAGGCGAACGTCGCAGGGCTCGCACGCGCCTTCGGCGACCCGAGCAGGCGCGACGCCGTGCGCCGCATCGCCTGGCACGACGGGCGGATCGTCGGCGTCGCATCGGCGAGCGCGGCTCCCGGGGCGTGGGAGGTCGAGCTCGGCCTCGTGCCGCCGCCCGCCGAGCGCGAGCTCGACCGCCTCTACGTGCACGCCGACATGCACGGCACGGGCCTGGGCGCCGTCATGTTCGACGCGGTCGTCGACGAGCGGGCGCACTACCTGTGGCTCATCGACGGGAACGACCGCGCCGCCCGGTTCTACGAGCGGCGCGGGTTCCGGCACCTCGACGAGCAGGTCTCGACCGGGCCGACGTGGGGCGGCATCCCCATGCACCGGATGGTGCGCGCGGGAGCGTAGCCCGGAGGCCGTCGCCGGCCCCCGGGCTCGCGCCGACTACTCGACGAACCCCTGCTCGGCGAGCCACTCGGCCGCGATGTCGGCGGCGGGCGACTGCTGCTCGACGCTGCGGCGGTTGAGCTCGACGAGCGCATCCGCCGTGAGCGCCGCGCTCACCTCGTTCACGATCGCCTGCGCCTGCTCGTCGACGCGGTCGCTCGCGACCGGCACGACGTGCGAGGCGAGGAACAGACCCTCGGTGTCCTCGAGCACGACGAGGTCGTTCTGCGAGATCGTCGGGTCGGCCGTGTAGACGATGGCGAGCTGGATGTCGCCGTCCTGGAGCGCCTGGATCGTGAGCGGGCCGCCGCCGTCCTCGATGGGCGTGAAGCCCACCTCGATGCCGTACACGTCCTCGAGGCCCTGCGGGCCGTTCGGGCGGGTCTCGGCCTCGGAGTTGGCGCCCATGGTGAGCGGCTCGTCGACGTTCGCGAGGTCGGCGACCGTCTCGAGGTCGTGCTCCTCGGCGAACTCGCGCGTCACGACGTAGGAGTCCTGATCGGTCGCGGGCGCCTGGTCGAGGATCGTGAGGCCCTCGGGCGCGGCCTCGACGAGCGCGCTGTAGACCTCGTCGGGCTTGCGCTCGGCCGGCTCATCGACCCAGTACTGCAGCAGCGGGCCGGTGTACTCGGGGAACAGGTCGATCGACCCCGACTCGATCTCCGGCATGTAGACCTCGCGCTGGCCGATGCGCAGGTCGCGCTCGATCGTGTAGCCGTCGGCCTCGAGCGCCTGCGCGTACAGCTCGGCGATGATCTCGTTCGAGTAGTAGTCCTGCGAGCCGACCACGAGCGTGGTCGCGTCGCCCTCCGCGGCCGGCGAGCTCTCGCCCTCGGCGAGCGGGTCGGCGCTCGCGCAGCCTGCGAGCACGGCGCCGGCGGTGCCGATGGCCGCGATCGTGAGCGCGGTGCGACGGGCGCGCGCCCCGGGGAAGGTGGTGTTCATGCATCGATCCTCTCGTGCGCATCTGGATGCGCGTGACGGTCTGCGGCTCGGCGGGCGCCGGCGCGGTCGGGAGCGCGGTGCTGCCGAGCCCGGCCGCGGCCCGGGCGTCCGGGCTTGGCACGGTGGGGTTCGGCGCGGCGGGCGGCAGCGGATTGGAGTGCCTGGAAGCAGAGCTCGACGACGAGCGCGAGCAGCGCGACGAGGATGGAGGCGCCGAGCATGATGCCGTACTCCTGCGTCTTGAGCGCGCGGAACAGCGGCCGCCCGAGCCCGCTGTCGGCGATGTAGGCGGCGAGCGTCGCGGTCGAGATGACCTGCAGCGCGGCGGAGCGCAGGCCGCCGACGATCACGGGCGCCGCGAGCGGCAGCTCGACGCCCGTCAGCACCTGCCGCTCGGTCATGCCGATCGCGCGGGCCGCGCCGACCGTCGCCCGTGGGACGGCCTCCACGCCCGCGTAGGCGCCGGCCAGCACGGGCGGCAGCGCGAGCACGAGCAGCGCCAGGAACGGCGCCTCGAGCCCGATGCCGAGCGCGAGGCCGAGCAGCGTCAGCAGCCCGAGCGTCGGCAGGGCGCGCGCGCCGCTCGTGAGCGCGATGACGACCGCGCGGCCGCGGCCCGTGTGCCCGATGGCCACGCCCGCCGGGATGCCGATGAGCGCGGCAGCCAGCACCACCGCCGCCGAGAACCCGAGGTGCTCGAGGATGCGCATGCCGAGCGCGTTCTCGCCGCTCCAGCTGGCGGGGTCGAGGATCCACTGCAGCGCTTCGAGGAAGAGGTTCACGCGCGGCTCACCGCCCGCTGCCAGGGCATCGCCATGCGCGCGATGAGCATGCACGCGGCGTCGAGCACGAAGGCGACCGCGACCGTGAGCACGATGCCCGTGACGATGGATGCGTCGATGCCGCGCTGGAAGCCGTCGGTGAAGAGCGTGCCGAGGCTCGACGTGCCGATGACCGCGCCGACCGTCACGAGGCTCACGGTCGAGACGGTCACGACCCGCAGCGACGAGAGCAGCACGGGCCCGGCGAGCGGCAGCTCGACCCGCCAGAACATCGCCCAGCGCGAGTGCCCGGTCGCCGCGGCGGCCAGCCGGACATCCTCGGGGACGGAGGCGAACGCATCCGCCGCGCCCCGCACGAGCAGCGCGCAGCCGTAGACCGTCAGCGCCGTGATCATCGTCGCGGGCGAGCGCAGCTCGAAGCCGAAGATCGGCGGGATGATGACGAACAGCGACAGCGACGGGATCGCGTAGAGCAGGCCCGTGCCGGTCAGCAGCGGCGTGCGGAGCCGCCGGTGGCCGGCGGCGAGGCGCCCGAGCGGCACCGAGATGAGCAGGCTCAGCAGGATGGGCGGGATCGACAGGAACAGGTGGTCGGCCAGCAGCTGGCCGACGATGTGCAGGTTCTGGCTGAGCCAGTTCACCGCTCGAGCACTCCCGTCGGCCGCTCGTCGCCGTCGACGACCACCTCGCGCCCGTCGATCTGGCGGATGCGGAGGGTGCGGCGGGAGGTGCCGGCGCCCACGAAGCTCGCGACGAAGTCGTCGGCCGGGTTCGCGAGGATCTCGGCCGGTGCGCCGCGCTGCGCGATCTCGGCGCCCGTGCGCAGCACGACGACCTCGTCGCCGAGCGCGAACGCCTCGTCGATGTCGTGCGTGACGAACACGATCGTCTTGCCGATGTCGGCCTGCAGCGCGTGCATCTCGGCCTGCAGCTGGTCGCGCACGATGGGGTCGACGGCGCCGAAGGGCTCGTCCATGAGCAGGATGTCCGGGTCGGCGGCGAGCGCGCGGGCGACGCCGACGCGCTGCTGCTGGCCGCCGGAGAGCTGCGCGGGGTAGCGGTCCGCGATCGCCGGGTCGAGACCGACGCGCTCGAGCAGGCCCAGCGCATCCGCCCTCGCCTGCCGGCGGCTGCGGCCCTCGAGCACCGGGACGGTCGCGACGTTGTCGGCGACGGTGCGGTGGGGGAGCAGGCCGCCCGCCTGCAGCACGTAGCCGATCGAGCGGCGCAGCTTCACGCGATCCATCGAGCGCACGTCGACGTCGTCGATGCGCACGCTGCCGCTCGTGGGATCGACCATGCGGTTGACCATGCGCAGCAGCGTCGTCTTGCCGCTGCCCGACGAGCCCACGAGCGCGACGACGCGGTGCGAGGGGATGGTGAGGCTGAACCCGTCGACGGCGATGGTGCCGTCGGGGTACTCCTTGCGCACGGCGTCGAACTCGATCACGCGGGGCTCCTCCCGGTCGCCGGGGTGCCGACATTACCGCGCGCCGGTGACACCGGGCGCCGACCGGGCCGGCGGGCGCGCGACTAGGCTTGCCGACGTGCAGCGGCCGATCGGAGTCTTCGACAGCGGTGTCGGCGGCCTCACCGTGGCGCGCGCGATCATCGACCAGCTGCCCGCCGAGTCGATCACCTACATCGGCGACACCGCCAACGGGCCGTACGGGCCGCGCGCGCAGGACGACGTGCGCCACCTCGCGCTCGACGTGCTCGACACGCTCGTCGCGCAGGGCGTGAAGATGCTCGTCATCGCCTGCAACACCGCGACCGCGGCGACGTACGAGCTCGCGCGCGAGCGCTACGAGGCGGGCATGGGCATCCCGGTCGTCGCCGTCATCGAGCCCGCCGTGCGCGCCGCGGTCGCGCAGAGCCGCTCTGGCCGCATCGGCGTCATCGCGACCGCCGGCACCATCGGCTCGGGCGCCTACCAGCGGGCGTTCGCGGCCGCGGGCGTGCCGCACATCGCCGCGGGCGCGGCGCCCCGCTTCGTCGAGTTCGTCGAGGCGGGCGTCACGACCGGCGACGAGGTGCTCGCGGCGGCGCACGAGTACCTCGAGCCGCTGCTGGCGGAGGATCTCGACACGCTCGTGCTCGGCTGCACGCACTATCCGCTGCTCGCCGGCGCGATCGGCTACGTCGCCGGCCCCGACGTGCGGCTCGTCTCGAGCGCCGAGGAGACCGCTGCCGACGTCTACCGCATCCTGAGCGACCGGCACATGCTGGCGCCGACGGATGCGGTGCCCACCTATGCGTTCGAGGCCACGACGGAGGCGCAGGAGTCGTTCCTGCGGCTCGCCCGCCGCTTCCTCGGGCCCGAGGTGCGGCACGTGGAGTTCACCCAGACCGGGGTCATCCAGCTGCCCGGTCGCACCGACTGAAGGAGGCCCCCGTGGCTGAAGCACGCACCGCGACGCGCAAGGACGGCAGGCAGCTCGACCAGCTGCGCGACGTCACGATCGAGCGCGGCTGGAGCCGGCAGGCCGAGGGCAGCGCCCTCATCTCGTTCGGCGACACCAAGGTGCTGTGCACCGCATCCGTCATGCCCACCGTGCCCCGCTGGATGGCGGGCAAGGGCAAGGGATGGGTGACGGCCGAGTACGCGATGCTGCCGCGCTCGACGAACGAGCGCATGGATCGCGAGAGCGTGCGCGGCAAGGTCGGCGGCCGCACGCACGAGATCTCGCGGCTCATCGGCCGCTCGCTGCGCGCGGGCGTCGACATGAAGGCGCTCGGCGAGCTCTCGATCGCCGTCGACTGCGACGTGCTGCAGGCCGACGGGGGCACCCGCACCGCGGCGATCACGGGCGCCTACGTCGCGCTCGCCGACGCCATCGCGTGGGCGCAGGCCGCGGGCCGCGTGCCCAAGAGCGCGACGCCGCTCATCGACTCGGTCGCGGCCGTCTCGGTCGGCATCATCGACGGCGAGCCCATGCTCGACCTCGGCTACGTCGAGGATGTGCGGGCCGGCACGGACATGAACGTCGTCGCGACCGGGCGCGGCCTGCTCATCGAGGTGCAGGGCACCGCCGAGGGCGCCCCGTTCGACCGCTCGGAGCTCGACCGGATGCTCGACCTCGCGCTCGCGGGGACGGCCAGGCTGACCGAGCTGCAGCGCGAGGCGCTCGCGAGCGGCGGCGCGGCATGAGCATCAGCGGCTCGATGGGGCTCGACCTCGTCGGCGGCGGCCTGCAGGTCGTGGTCGCGACGCACAACGCGCACAAGGTCGAGGAGCTCGCGCGCATCCTCGCGCCGCTGCTGCCGGGCGTCGAGCTGCTGCCCTACGACGGCCCGGAGCCGGTCGAGGACGGCGACACGTTCGAGGCGAACGCGCTCATCAAGGCGCGCGCCGCGCACGAGCTCACCGGCCTGCCGGCGCTCGCCGACGACTCGGGCATCGAGGTCGACGCGCTCGACGGCGCGCCCGGCATCCACTCGGCCCGCTACGCCGGCACGCGCGACGACCGCGACAACCTCGAGCTGCTGCTGGCGAACCTCGGCGACCGCAGCGACCGAGCGGCCCGCTTCGTCTGCGCCGCCGCCTGGGTCGACGCCGACGGCGAGCTCGCGGTGCGCGGCGAGTGGCAGGGCGAGATCGCGGATGCGCCGCGCGGCGAGGGCGGGTTCGGGTACGACCCGATCTTCCTGCCGCACGATGGCGGCGGTCGCGCGGCC
>DASSWM010000181.1:0-9114 GCA_035704865.1 Agrococcus sp. | reverse complement strand
CTCGCGCACGGCCTCCCAGCCGATGTGGCCGATCATGCCGCTCGTCAGGCGCGGCAGGCCGGGGATGCGTGGTGTCGCCCACCGGCGCAGCACGTGCTCGAGCGTCGCGAGGCCGCCATCCGGCGCGTCGTCGCCGAGCAGCCGCTCGAGGCTGACGTGCTCGGAGCGCCACTCGATGCGCCCGCGGTCGGCGGTCAGCTGCCCGAACGAGGCGACGCCGACGAACGAGTAGCGGTTCCAGACGCCCTGCTGCGCCGACTCGAGCAGGAAGCTGCCCGTGCGGCCCGCGGCGACGCGGCGGTAGACGCCCACGGGCGTCTCGGCGTCGAGGAAGACCTCGCGCACGACCGGCACGACGCGGTGACCGGGCAGCAGCGCGTCGAACGCCGCGCGATCGGTGCTGCCGCGCATGCCGGCCGCGTCGGTGCCCGCGGCGCTCATGCCTGCTCCCCCGCCATCGGGATGGGCGTGAAGAAGCACGAGCGCGCGCCCGTGTGGCACGCGGGGCCCGTCTGGTCGACGCGGATGAGGATCGCGTCGCCGTCGCAGTCGAGCGCGATCGAGCGCGGCACCTGGATGTTGCCGGAGGTGTCGCCCTTGCGCCAGTACTCCCGCCGCGAGCGGGACCAGAACGTCACGCGCCCCTCGGTCGCCGTGCGGCGCAGCGCCTCGTCGTCCATGTAGCCGACCATGAGCACCGCGCCGTCGGTGTCGTCCTGGATCACCGCGGCGACGAGGCCGTCGGCGTCCTTCTTCAGCTCGGGAAGCCGCAGCTCGTCGCTCATCGCGTCATCCGTCATCGCACCGTCACCCCCGCATCGCGCATCGCCTGCTTGACCTCGCCGATCGTGCACTGGCCGGTGTGGAAGATGCTCGCCGCGAGCACCGCATCCGCCCCCACCTCGACGGCGGGCGCGAAGTGCGCGGGCTCGCCCGCGCCGCCCGACGCGATCACGGGCGTCGTCGCCGCCGCGCGCACGGCGCGCAGCAGCTCGAGGTCGAAGCCCTCCTTCGTGCCGTCGGCGTCGATCGAGTTGACGAGCAGCTCGCCCACGCCGCGCGCGACGCCCTCGCGCGCCCAGGCCACCGCATCCATGCCCGTGCCGCGGCTGCCGCCGTGCGTCGTGACCTCGAAGCCGCTCGGCAGCGCCTCGGAGCGCTCGGCCCTGCGCACGTCGAGCGAGAGCACGAGCACCTGCGAGCCGAAGTCGGCCACGATGCGGTCGATGAGCTGCGGGTCGCGGATCGCGGCGGAGTTGACGCCCACCTTGTCGGCGCCGTGCGCGAGCAGCCGCGCGACGTCGTCGCGGCTGCGCACGCCGCCGCCGACCGTGAGCGGGATGAATATCTGCTCGGCGGTGCGCTCGACGACGTCGAGCATCGTGCCGGCATCCTCGACCGTCGCCTTCACGTCGAGGAAGGTCAGCTCGTCCGCGCCCTGCTCGGCGTAGCGCGCCGCGAGCTCGACCGGGTCGCCCTGGTCGGTCAGGCCCTGGAACTTGACGCCCTTCACGACTCGGCCGTGCGCGACGTCGAGGCAGGGGATGACGCGGGTCGCGAGCATCAGATCCTCCCAGTCATCGGTGCCGCCGTCAGATCCGGGCGGCGTGGATGCGCGTGACGATGATCGCGCGCGCGCCCGCGTCGGAGAGCGCGTCCATGATCTGATTCGTCTCGTCGCGGCGCACCATGACGCGCACCGCCGCCCACTCGGGGTCGCGCAGCGGCGAGATGGTCGCGCTCTCGAAGCCCGCCGCGACCGCGATGGCAGCGTCGATGCGGCTGCGCTCGATGTCGTAGTCGAGCAGCACGTAGTCGCGCGCGACCATGACGCCGTCGAGGCGGCGCTTCAGGGTCGCCAGGCCCGGGATGTCGTCCCCGCCGCGCGAGATGAGCACGGCCTCGCTCGTGAGGATCGGCTCGCCGAAGACCTCGAGGCCCTGGGCGCGCAGCGTGGCACCGGTCTCGACGACGTCGGCCACCGCATCCGCCACCCCGAGCCGCACGGAGGACTCGACGGCGCCGTCGAGCTGCACGAGCTCGGCCTCGACGCCGTGCTCGGCGAGGTGGGCCTGGACGAGGTGCGTGTAGGAGGAGGCGACGCGCACGCCCGCGAGGTCGGCGGCGCTCGCGAAGCGGCCGGCGGGGCCGGCGAAGCGGAACGTCGAGCGTGCGAAGCCGAGGCCCTCGACCTCGACGGCGGGCGAGCCGGAGTCGAGCAGCAGGTCGCGGCCCGTGATGCCGACGTCGAGCGCGCCGGAGCCGACGTAGGTGGCGATGTCGCGCGGCCGGAGGAAGAAGAACTCCACCTCGTTGCGCGCGTCGACGACGATGAGCTCCTTGCCGTCGCGGCGGCCGCGGTAGCCGGCCTCGTCGAGCATCCAGGCGGCCGTCTCGGCCAGCGAGCCCTTGTTGGGCACGGCGATCTTCAGCATGACTTCCTTCGACAGGTCTGACGGATGTGGGAAGGCGCGTCAGAGATGTCGGTAGACGTCCTGCAGCGTGACGCCCTTCGCGAGCATGAGCACCTGCAGGTGGTAGAGCAGCTGCGAGATCTCGAGCGCGGCATCCTCGTCGGTCTCGTGCTCGGCGGCCATCCAGACCTCGGCGGCCTCCTCGACGATCTTCTTGCCGATCGCGTGCACGCCCGCGTCGACGAGCTCGACGGTGCGCGAGCCCTCGCGGCGCTCGGCGACGGTGCGCTCGAGCTCGGCGTACAGCTCGTCGAAGGTCTTCACGACTCCAGGCTACCGGCCGTGTCGCTGTCTCCCGCGTCGGTAGCGGCGCCGCCCGAGCCCGCGGTGCCGCGGTGGATCGCGCGGAGGTCGATCCTGCCGGTGTCGAACGCGCCCTTGCCCGCGTCGCGGAGCGCCGCGATGCGATCGGCCGGCGAGGGGTGCCCGTAGACGGCGCTGCCGGCGACGAACACGTCGGCGCCCGAGGCCGCGGCGATGGGCAGGGTGTCGGCGGTGATGCCGCCGTCGACCTGCAGCGCGAGCTCGATGCCGAGCTCCTCGGCGCGACCGCGCAGCGCCTCGACCTTCGGCAGCATGTCGGCCATGAAGGCCTGCCCACCGAAGCCGGGCTCGACGGTCATCACCAGCACCATGTCGAACTCGCGCAGGTGCTCGAGCACGTCGTCGACGAGCGTGCCGGGCTTGAGCGCGATCGCGGCGCGCGTGCCGCGGGCGCGCAGCTCGCGGGCGAGCGAGACCGCGTCGCGGGTCGCCTCGGCGTGGAAGGTGACCGAGTCGACGCCGTCGATCGCGTACTGCGGCGCCCACGTGTCGGGGTCGTCGATCATGAGGTGCACGTCGACCGGCAGGCTCGTCACCTCGGCGATGCGCTGCACCATCGGCAGGCCGAACGTGAGGTTGGGCACGAAGTGCGCGTCCATGACGTCGACGTGCACGCCGTCGGCGCTCGCGATCTTCTCGAGGTCGCGCTCGAGGTTCACGAAATCGGCCGAGAGGATGCTGGGGTGGATCCTGACCATGGCTTCCAGCCTATCGATCTCCCGATGCTGCCTGTGCCCCTGCTGTGGTGAGCAGCTGGACGAACATCGCATCGGTGCCGTTGCGGTGCGGCCACAGCTGCACGGCGTCGCCCGTCTCGCCCAGCTCGATGCCGGGCGAGAGCTCGCGCACCACGGCTCGCGTGTCGAGCGGCACGAGGCCGATGGCTGCGGCGCGCTCGACGACCGCGCGCGTCTCGGCCAGGTGCGGCGAGCACGTCACGTAGGCGATGATCCCGCCGGGCTTGAGGGCTCTGGCGGATGCTTCGAGCAGCTCGGCCTGCAGGGTCGCGAGGGGCGGCACGTCGGTGGGCTGCTTGCGCCAGCGGGCCTCCGGGCGGCGGCGCAGCGCACCGAGGCCCGTGCACGGGGCGTCGAGCAGGATGCGGTCGAACGCCTGCGCGGTGTCGCCCTCGCCGTAGCGGCGGCCGTCGCCGGTCACGACGCGCAGCGCCAGCTCGGGCGACGCGTCGGCGACGGCGCGGACCGCCTGCCGCACGAGCTTCGCCCGGTGCGGCAGCATCTCGTTGGCCTCGAGCGCTGCGCCTGCGATCGCCGCCTCGGCGGCCATGAGCGCCGCCTTGCCGCCGGGCCCGGCGCACAGGTCGAGCCACCGCTCCCCCTCCGCCGCGGGGCGCGCACGCGTGAGGGCGAGCGCGGCGAGCTGGCTGCCGGCATCCTGCACGCGCCACGAGCCGTCGGCGATCTGCGCCATGCGCGCCGGGTCGCCCGCGGCCGCGACGCGTCCGATGGGGCTCGCGCTCGGCTCGAGGCGGAGCTCGTCGGGATCTGCGAGGCCGGGCAGCGCCACGAGCTGCACGGCGGGCGGGTCGTTGTCGGACGCCAGCAGCGCCGGCAGCTCGTCACCGGCGCCCTCGCGCTCGAGCGTGCGGCGGAGCGCCCGCAGCACCCACACGGGGTGGCCGGTCTCGAGCGCGAGCCGCTCGTCGTCGGGGAGGCCGTCGGTGATGCGCGCGAGCCGCTCCTCGGCGGGCACTTCGGAGAGGCGCCGCAGCACGGCGTTCGCGAAGCCGGCGCGGCCGCGGTGGTGGCGCAGCAGCGCGACGGTCTCGTGCACGGCGGCGTGCGAGGGCACGCGCATGCGGCTGAGCTGGTGCGAGCCGATGCGCAGCGTCGCGAGCGTCTCGGCGTCGATCTCGTCGATGGGCCTCCCGGCCGCGTCGGCGATGAGCGCGTCGTGCTGGCCCTGCCAGCGCAGCGTGCCGTAGGCGAGCTCGGTCGCGAAGCCGGCGTCGGCGGTGCTCAGGCCCGCCTCGCGGATGCGCTTCGGCAGCAGCAGGTTCGCGTACGCGTCGTCGCGGGCGACGTCGAGCACGACGTCGCGGGCGACCTGGCGGGGGTTGGGCCTGCTCATGCGCGCACCTCGAACTGCGCGCTGCCGCCGCGGCCGCGCAGCCAGTCGGCGCCGGCCATGGGGCGCTTGCCGGCCGGCTGCACCTCGAGCAGCTCGAGGGGCGAGCTGCCGGTGCCCACCACCGCGGCGCGGCCGGCGAGGGCCGCCTGCCCGGGCGGCAGCGGCTCGGCGCCCGAGCGCGCGAGCGCGAGCAGCTTCACGCGCTCCCCCTCGCCGTCCTCGCGCAGCAGCGTCGCGTGCGCGCCCGGCTCGGGCGTGACGCCGCGCCAGCGGGCGAGCAGCGCGGGCGCCGTCTGCGCGAGGTCGAGCGCGCCGTCGGCGAGCGTCAGCTTGGGCGCGAGCGTCGGCGCGCCCTCCTGCTCCTCGAAGACGGCGCTGCCGTCGGCTATCGCGTCGACCGCCTCGACGAGCTCGTGCGCGCCGAGCTCCGCGAGCTGCGCGAGCAGCGCGCCCGCGGTCGCGCCCTCCGGGATCTCGGTCTCGCGCATCCGCACCACGGGGCCCGCGTCGAGCTCCTCCACCAGGCGGAACACGCTCACGCCCGTCACACCGTGGCCGTCGATGAGCGCGCGCTGCACGGGCGCTGCGCCGCGGTAGTCGGGCAGCAGCGAGAAGTGCAGGTTGATCCAGCCGTGCGGCGGCGCCGAGAGCAGCGGCTCGCGCACGAGGCCGCCGTAGGCGACGACGACGGCGAGCTCGGGCTCGAGCTCGGTGATGCGGGCGGTGGCGCCGGCGTCGAGCCGGTTGGCCTCGATGACCGGCAGGCCCAGCGCCTCGGCGGCGGCCGCGACGGGCGTGGGGGTGAGCACGCGCTTGCGCCCCTGCGGCGATGCGGCGCGGGTGATGACCGCCGCGACCTCGTGCCGCGCGGCGAGCGCCTCGAGGCTGGGGACGGCGGCGGCGGGGCTGCCGGCGAAGACGATGCGCATGGTTCCTTCGGTGGGGGTTGGAGTCAGAGTCCGTCGAACGGCTCAGGATCATCCAACCGGATGCGGAGCCGCGGGGGCGCACCGGGCTTGCGCGGGCGCGATGCGGAGGCGAGCACGCGGCCGCGCGCGATCCCGGCGACGCGCGCGCCGTCGGCGTAGCCGAAGCGGGCGATCGCGCGCTCGAGCTCGCCCTCGCGCGCGCCCTTGACGGTGTCGGCGGGTGCGGGCACGGGGCCGAGCACATCGAGGTGCTCGACCGCGGCGAGCGCCTCGAGCGCGTCGGCGACGGCGTCCGGGTGGCCGACGACGGATGCGGTGCGCACGGCGGGCGGGAACCGCAGGGACCGCCGCTCGGCGAGCTCCGCCTTGGCGAAGGGCACCGTGGTGTCGCCCGTGATCGCGGTCGCCGCCGCTCCCCCGGCGCCCGTCAGCACGACCGTCGCGCCGTCTGCGGCGAGCGCGCGCGCCGTCGCCCACTGCCGCACCGCCTCCTCGCCCACGCGCAGGCCCTCGCGTGAGAGCAGCGCGTCGCCGTCGAGCAGGATGACCGCACCGTAGCCGCCGTCGGCGAGCGGCTCGGCGCCGCGCGTGGCGACGACGAGCCGGGGCTTCGCGTCGAGCGTCAGCCGCTCGTGCTCGCCGTCCGCGAGCACGACCTGCACGCCGGGGAACGCGCGACCCAGCTCCTCGGCGATGCGGGTCGAGCCCCGGCCGACCTCGACGAGCCGCTGCCCGTGGCAGGAGGCGCAGCGCCAGCCGCCGGCGAGCCTGCCGCACAGCCGGCAGGACGGCGTGGCGCCGCGCGAGCGCTGGCCGAGCGGGCCGCCGCACGCCGTGCAGCGCGCCCGCGCGCCGCAGTCGCCGCAGCGCAGCCCCGGCGCGTGGCCGGGCCGCGCCACCTGCACGAGCACGGGCTTCGACGCGAGCGCCTCCTTCGCGGCGCGGAAGGCGGCCGCGGGCACGCGGCGGCCGTCGTCGGTGAGCGCCGAGGGCAGCACGCGCACGCGGTGGGTGCCGGCGCGCTCGTGCTCGAGGAAGCCGAGCTCGACGAGCCGCTCGGCGTCGGCCGAGCGGGTGTGGCCGGCGAGCACGAGCGCGCAGCCGGACTGGCTCTGCCGCACGAGCGCCGCGTCGCGCGCGTGCACCCAGGGCGAGAGCGGCTCCGACAGCAGCGGGTCGCCGTCCTCCCAGATCGCGAGCAGTCCGAGCCGCGGGGCGGGCGCATACACGGCAGACCGCGGCCCGATGATCGCGACCGGATCGCCGTCGAGGCAGCGCAGGAACCCGCGGTAGCGCTCTGGGTTCTTCTGCCGCGCGTCGAGCTCGACGACGCGCTCGGGGCCGATCGCCGCGGTGAGCGCGATGCGCAGCTGCCGCTGGTCGCGGTGGTCGGGCACGACGATGATCGCCTGCTCGCCGCGCTCGACGGCCTGCCGCGCGAGGCTCGCGAGCGTGATCGCCCAGCGGCCGATCCACCCGGCGCCGCCGGCCGCATCGCCTGCGGCGTCGGCCTCGGCGTCGGCGATCTCCGCGACGCCGCCGGCGCATTCGATCGCGACGCGGCGCCTCGCCTCCACGAGCCCCGGCAGCACGGCGTCGGCGTCATCGAGCGCTGGCAGCGGCGGCAGCGCGTCGCGCTCGCGCGCGAGCCACTGCTTCTCAATCCGCGCCTGCCGTCCGGGGATCGCGACCCGCAGCACGTCGGCCGCCCCGCCGGCGGCTCGGTCGGCGACCGCGCGCGCGAGCGCCCAGACCTCCGGCTGCAGCACCGGCACCGGGGAGACCACCTGCTCGACGTCGGCGACCTCGCCCTCCCACACCCGCGCATCCGTCGTCTCGACGACCCAGCCGGAGGCGAGCCGGTCGCCGCGCAGCGGCACGCGCACGCGCACACCGGGCTCGACGCCCGTCAGCCCGGGCGGCACCCGATACTCGAACAGACGGTCGAGCTGCGGCAGCCGGGAGTCGACGACGACGTGCGCGTAGCGGGTCGCCGCGCCACGGCCCTCGTCGGACCCGGCGGCCACCGGCCTCAGAGCCCCGCGGCGGAGCGCAGGGCGTCGACGCGGTCGAGCCGCTCCCAGGTGAAGCCGGGCAGCTCGCGGCCGAAGTGTCCGTAGGCGGCCGTCTGCCGGTAGATCGGCTTGCGCAGGTCGAGGTCGCGCACGATCGCGCCGGGGCGCAGGTCGAACACGTCGAGGATCGCGCCGCGGATCGTGTCGTCGGAGACCGTGCCGGTGCCGAAGGTCTCGACGTAGACGCCGACGGGCTGCGCCATGCCGATCGCGTAGGCCGCCTGCACCTCGAGCCGCGAGGCGAGGCCCGCGGCGACCGCGTTCTTCGCCACCCAGCGCAGCGCGTACGCCGCCGAGCGGTCGACCTTCGACGGGTCCTTGCCGCTGAACGCGCCGCCGCCGTGGCGGGCGGCGCCGCCGTAGGTGTCGACGATGATCTTGCGGCCCGTGAGGCCCGCGTCGCCCTTCGGCCCGCCGGTGAGGAACGAGCCAGAGGGGTTGACGATCGTGCGCATCGCGCTCGTGTCGAGCCCGAGATCGGCCACGACCGGGTCGATGACGTGCTCGATCACGGCGGCGCGGATGTCGGCGTCGGTGACGCCGGGCGCGTGCTGCGTCGAGACGAGCACCGTGTCGACCGAGACGGGGCGGAAGCCGTCGTAGCCGATCGTGACCTGCGTCTTGCCGTCGGGCCGCAGCCATGCGATGTCGCCGCTGCGGCGCACGGCGGCGAGCCGCTCGGCGAGCCGGTGCGCAGCCCAGGCGGTCGCGGGCATGTAGGTGGGGGTCTCGTCGGTCGCGAAGCCGAACATGATGCCCTGGTCGCCGGCGCCGTCGCGGTCGAGCGGGTCGGTCGAGCCGCCACGCGCCTCGACCGCGGTGTCGACGCCCGTCGCGATCTCGGAGGACTGCTCGCCGATCGAGACGGTGACGCCGCACGAGTGGCCGTCGAACGACACCTCGCTCGAGTCGTAGCCGATGCCGACGATCGTGCTGCGCACGAGCGAGGCGATGTCGACGTAGCCGGTCGTGCGCACCTCGCCCGCGACGTGCACGAGCCCCGTGGTCACGAGCGTCTCGACCGCGACCCGTGCCTGCGGGTCCTGCGCGAGCATCGCGTCGAGCACGGCGTCGGAGATCTGGTCGGAGATCTTGTCGGGGTGACCCTCGGTGACCGATTCCGAGGTGAACAGGCGCAGGCTCAACGAGGCTCCTCTGTGCTGCGGGTGCTGGCGGGCCGTGCGGCGAGCTGCTGCGCGACCGTATCGATGATGTCGCGTG
>DASSWM010000180.1:0-3407 GCA_035704865.1 Agrococcus sp. | reverse complement strand
AGGCGAGCGCGTCGGCGGGCGCGATGCCGGCGGCGCCGAAACAGACGGCGGCGAGCGCGACGCCCACCAGCAGCGCGCCCAGCGCAGGCAGCGACCAGCGCCGCGCGCGCCGCTTGCTCTGCTCGCGAGATGGCGCTTCGGACGCGGTTCCGGCTCCCAACCGTGCCGTTCGCGGCCTTTCGTCGACGCCGCTGGCGTGAGATGACGCTGCGGGCGCGGTCTGGGCCCAGAACCGCGCCCCTTCCGCCCGCTCGTCGAGCCTGCCGGCTTCCGGGTCGTGCCGCCCCGTCTCTCGCTCGGTGCGCGTCATCCCAGCTCCATCGCCCGCACCTCGTCGACGACGAGCTCCGCCGCGTCGACCGTGCCGACACCCGCCTCGGCCATGGGGAACGGCACGACGACGAACCGCTGCTGCTGCACGGCCTCCAGCTGTGAGGTGGCGGGGTTCGCACGCAGCCGCTCGATCTTCGAGTCGGCGGTGTGCCAGGGTGCGTCGACGAGCACGATCACGTCGGGATCGCTCGCGGCGAGCGCCTCCCACGACCACGTCGTCCACGTCTCGTCGATGTCGGCCGCGACGTTCGTGAGCCCCGCGGTCTCGAGCACGAGCTGCGGCGCACCGGTGCCGGCGCCCACGTAGGGAGCGTCCTCGCCCGAGGAGTACCAGAGCGCCGTCGGGGCGTCGTCGCCGTCCGCGACCGGCTCGATCGCCTCGACCGCCGCCCGCTGCTCGGCTGCGAGCGCCGCCCCGGCCTCGGGCACGCCGAGCACGACGCCGGCCTGCTCGAACTCCGTCAGCAGCGCGTCCCACGTGAGCGGCGGCACCTCGGTCGACCAGCACGCGGCGGGGGAGACCCACGTCGTCACGCCCAGCTGCTGCAGCTGCGCGCGGTCGCCGACCGCCTCGGGCGCGAAGGCCGACTCCCAGCCCGCCACCACCGCATCCGGGTCGAGGTCGAGCACCGCCTCGCGCGACGGCATGCCCTCGATGGTCGGCGCATCGAGCTCGGCGCCGTCGGCGCCCATGAGCGGCCCGTCGAGGAACGCCGTCGACACGAGCGCGTCGCCCAGGCCCAGCGCGACGACGAGCTCTGCCGCCGTCGACTTGATCGCCACGATCCGCTCGGCCGGCTGGGCCATCGGCGTCACGGCCACTCCGCAGTCGTCGATCGCCGACGCATCCGCCCCCACGGAGGCGCCGGGCGCCGGCTCCGGTGCCTGCGGCGACGCGCAGCCCGCGAGCACGAGCGCGACTGCGCACGCGATCCCTGCGGCGGCGCGGCGAGGCGCAGCAACGCGGCGAGGCACGGCGGCGAGTCCAGCCGCAGCGGCGAGGCCGGGCCCAGCGGCGAGGCCAGCCGCAGCGAGCGAGGCGGGGACGGCGGGGGTGCGGCGGGGTGCGGGCATCGGGTGAGACTCTCCTGGGCAGGCTGACGCGAACGGTGACGTGCGGTTCGCGCGCGGAGGTGATGCCCGGCGCGGCTCCAGTCTAGCTCCGAGGGAAGAGCGGATGCCGTCCCGGGCACGCCGCCCGGCCGCGACCGCAACGATCGGGCAACAGCCGTAGCGCCCAGCGGGCCGGTGAGGTTGACTGGGCCCAACTGTCTTACCCCAACGAGGAAGTTGAGGCCAGCATGACCACCGTGCGTGCAGCAATCAGTCAGACGACCTGGACCGGCGACAAGGAGTCGATGCTCGACCGCCACGAGGCGTTCCAGCGCGAGGCCGCCGAGCAGGGCGCGCAGATCATGTGCTTCCAGGAGCTCTTCTACGGCCCCTACTTCGGCATCACGCAGGACAAGAAGTACTACGACTACGCCGAGCCGGCCGACGGCCCGATCGTGCAGCGCTTCGCGGCGCTCGCGAAGGAGCTCGGCATGGTCACGATCCTGCCGATCTACGAGGAGGAGCAGACCGGCGTCTACTACAACTCGGCGGTGATCGTCGATGCCGACGGCTCGATCCTCGGCACCTACCGCAAGCACCACCTGCCGCACCTCGACCGCTTCTGGGAGAAGTTCTACTTCCGCCCCGGCAACCTCGGCTACCCCGTCTTCGAGACCGCGGTCGGCAAGGTCGGCCTCTACATCTGCTACGACCGGCACTTCCCGGAGGGCTGGCGCGAGCTGGGCCTGGGCGGCGCCCACATGGTCTTCAACCCCAACGCCACGAAGCCCGGCCTGTCGAACCGGCTGTGGGAGGTCGAGGGCCCGGCGGCGGCGGTCGCGAACGGCTACTACGTGCTGCAGCCCAACCGCGTCGGCCGCGAGGACAACGAGTACGGCGAGCTCGCCGTCGACTTCTACGGCACGAGCCAGATCATCGACCCGCGAGGCAACTTCGTGGGCGAGCGGGGCTCGGCGACGAGCGAGGAGCTGCTCGTGCGCGATCTGGACATGGATGTGGTGAAGCAGATGCGCGACGACTGGCAGTTCTACCGCGACCGTCGTCCCGACTCGTACACCCGGATCGCGAAGCCGTAGGAGGCGAGCCATGGCAACCACCCTCATCACCGGCGGCACCGTCGTGAGCGCCACCGGCGCATCCGCAGCCGATGTGCTCGTCGACGGCGAGACGATCCGGGCCGTGCTGCAGCCGGGCAGCGAGCTGCTCGGCGTCGATCTCGCGCGCTCGGTCGACCGCGTGGTCGACGCGACCGGCAAGTACGTCATCCCCGGCGGCATCGACGCGCACACCCACATGGAGATGCCCTTCGGCGGCACGCAGGCGAGCGACACGTTCGAGACCGGCACGCGCGCCGCGGCCTGGGGCGGCACGACGACGATCGTCGACTTCGTCGTGCAGACCTTCGGGCAGCAGGTGCAGGACAGCCTCGCCGCGTGGCACGAGAAGGCCGGCGGCAACTGCGCGATCGACTACGGCTTCCACCAGATCGTCGGCGACGTGAACGAGGCGTCGCTGCAGGCGCTGCGCGGGCTGGCGGACGAGGGCATCACGAGCTACAAGCTCTTCATGGCCTACCCGGGGGTGTTCTACTCCGACGACGCGCAGATCCTGAAGGCCATGCAGGTGGGCGCCGACACGGGCCTCATGACGATGATGCACGCGGAGAACGGTCCGGCGATCGACGTGCTCGTGCAGCAGCTGCTCGCCGAGGGCAAGACCGACCCGTATTACCACGGCATCGCGCGCGCCTGGCAGATGGAGGAGGAGGCCACGCACCGCGCGATCATGCTCGCGAACCTGACGGGCGCGCCGCTCTACGTCGTGCACGTGAGCGCCAAGCAGGCCGTCGCGCAGCTCGCGGCCGCTCGCGACCGCGGCCAGAACGTGTTCGGCGAGACGTGCCCGCAGTACCTCTACCTCTCGCTCGAGGATCAGCTGGGTGCGAGCACCGACGAGTGGGGCAGCTTCGAGGGCGCCAAATGGGTGTGCTCGACGCCGCT
>DASSWM010000179.1:0-3229 GCA_035704865.1 Agrococcus sp. | reverse complement strand
GCGGAGAGCAGCGCATCGCCGATCCAGCCGCGCAGCCGCAGTCGCGTCAGGATCGACAGCGCGATCGGCTCGAGCGGCTCCGCCTTGTCGCCGAGCTCGCGCAGCACCCCCAGCAGCGGTGCCCCGACCCGCTGCAGCGCGGCCTCCGGATCCGTGCCCAGTAGCGCCTCGCGCATCCGCTCGACCGAGCGCGCGTGCACCGCCGCGCGCCACGCGCGCAGGTCGAGCGGCCGCGCCACCGGCGGCCCCGGCAGCTGCGGCACGAGCCGCGCTGGCGGCTCGCTCTCACCGTCGTCGCCGGACCATCGCCGCCCGTACTGGTCGGGGATCGCGCCGCAGCCCCAGAACGCGAGCGGCTCCTGCGGCACGATGCCGAGCGTCTCCTCCGGGTCGTCCAGGCCCGTGACGGCGCACTCGTGCCGCCACCCATCGCCGAGGTCGAACACATAGGTGAAGCGGTCGCCGACCGCTAGGCGCTGCTTGACGCGATCCCGCATCGACGCGGTGCGCTGGATCGGCCCCCAGGGCTCCGCCGCGAGCTCGTCGGCCCAGTCGTCCTCGACCACCTGGGTGCCGTCGGCGAGCTCGAACATGCGCGCGTGCGCCATGTCCCAGCGGGCGAACGCGCGGTCGATCGCGACCGCCAGCTGCCCGAAGGTGGTGCCGGTCGGGCAGATCATCGACCGGCCGGCCGGATGCTCGACGTCCAGGTGGGCCCCGCCGACCAGCTGCACCTCGATCGTCTGCCATCGCCGCGCCATGCGGCCAGCGTAGGCATGTGCGGCGGCGACGTCGACAGTCGCCGCCGAAGTCGATCAGATCACAGGGGCACCGCGGGCGCGCATCGACGTCACGCCGCTACCGCACCGCCACGGTCAGCAGCACCACCGCATCCGTCAGCGCGTCGAGCGCGTGCCGCACCGGCGGGATGCCGACCGCCTCGCCCGTGCCCACCTCGAGCGACTCGTCCATCCAGCGCAGCCGCACGCGGCCGGCGAGCACCTGCAGCGTCGCCTCGCCGTTCGTCTCGTGGTCGTCCATGCCCGAGCCGGCGGCAAGCGCGAGCACCGTCTGCCGCAGCCGCAGCTCGCGGCCCGAGCGGATCGAGCGGGCCGCGCGCCCGCTCGTCGCGGTGCGCGCATCCGCGAGCAGCTCCTCGGCCAGCGCGGGCAGGTCCACGGTCTCCATGCCCTCAGCATGCCCGTCGCGCGCGCCGCCCTCTAGCCTCGAGTCGGGAGGACAAGATGACGGATGCGGTGCACGGCCGGGCGGACGACGGCGCGATGGCAGCGCTCCCCCGCGTCCTGACCGACACGGGCGCGCTGGCCGCGAGCGCTGGTGCGCCCGACGAGCGCGGCGCCGTCTGGCGGCTGACCGAGCCGACCCGGCACCTCGACGCGAACGTCATCGCCCTGCCGCCCGGCGGCACGATCGACGCGCACGCGGGCCCCGATGAGGACGTGCTGTGGCACGTGCTCGCCGGCGACGGCACGCTCACGACTGACGGCGGCGACGTCGCGCTCACGCCCGGCGCGATCGTCTGGCTCCCGCGCCGCTCGCGCAGGGCGGTCGCGGCCGGCGAGCATGGCCTGCGCTACTTCTCGGTGCACCGCCGCAAGTCCGGGCTGCAGATCGGCAGCCGCCCCGACTGACCCACGACGGGCCCGACAACTCGTCGCCCGCTCGCCATGAGCCCGCGCCGCGCTCACGCGAGCCGCCGCGCAAGCGATCACCACCGCGACGCCCGCGAGCGCCGACTCCTTGCGCCGATGCCCGAAATCCGCGCGCTCTCGCCGCTAGATTCGGCCATGTGAGCGCCGTCGCACCCCATGCCGTCATCCTGATCCGCGCGCTGCGGTTCCGCCCGAACCCGGCGACCGCGGCCGACAACGCGTTCCAGCACGAGCCCGCCGAGGGCGAGAGCCCCGACACCACCGCGTTCAAGGCGCTCGCCGAGATGGACGCCGTCGCCACCGCCCTGCGCGACGCGGGCGTGAAGGTGCACGTGTTCGAGGACGAGGATCACACGCGCCCCGACAGCGTCTTCCCCAACAACTGGCTCAGCACCCACGCGGGCGGCACCGTCGCCGTCTACCCCATGTACGCATCCAATCGCCGTCATGAGCGCCGCGCCGACGTGCTCGAGATGCTCAAGGCGAGCTACCGCGTGCAGGCGATCGTCGACTACTCGGGGCTCGAGCCCGACGGCATCTTCCTCGAGGGCACGGGCGCCATGGTGCTCGACCCCATCTCGCGCGTCGCCTACACGGCGCGCAGCCACCGCGCCGACACGAACGTGCTCGAGCGCTTCTGCACCGACTTCAGCTACGAGCCGATGGTCTTCGACGCGGTCGACGGCGACGGCGTGCCGGTCTACCACACCAACGTCATCGCGACGATCGGCACCGACGTGGCGCTGTTCGCGCTGGACATGATCCCGGATGCCCGTCGTCGCGCCGAGGTGCGCGAGCGGCTGGCCGTCAACGGCCGCCGGGTCATCGAGCTCAGCGAGCGGCAGGTGCGCGAGTTCGCGGGCAACGCGGTCGAGCTCGCGGGCCGCTGGCCCGACGGCCGCCGCCGCACGATCATGGCGATGTCGGCTCGCGCCAAGCGGTCGTTGACGGATGCGCAGATCGCGCTCATCGAGGAGTCCTGCGAGATCGTCGCGGTCGACATCCCCACGATCGAGCTCGCCGGCGGCTCCGTGCGCTGCATGATCGCCGGCATCCACCTCGACCCGCGGCCCGCGATCGAGCCCGAGCTGACGGAGGCGGTCGAGGCGATCGCCGAGGAGCCCGAGTCGATGGACGGCGCCGAGGCCGCCTCGCAGCAGCCGGTCGACGCGTAGCGCGCGGCCGTCAGGCGCGGTCGCGCAGCACGGGCGGCTGCAGGCGCCGGCCCACCGCGGGCCATACGGCGCCGCCGATGAGCGCGCCCGCCGCGATGCCGAGCACGCCGGCGACCGGCACGAGCGCCCACTCGCTGGGCGCGATCTGCGCCGTCTCGAGCACGACGAACAGGCCGACGATCGCGAGATCGGCCAGCACGGCGGCGATGCCCGCGAGCGACGTCGCGACCGCCGTCACGCGCAGCGCCCGGAGGTGGCCCCAGCGGCGCAGGCGGCGCACGCTGACGAGCCAGCCGGCCGCGACGAGCGCGACGCCGAGCGCGATGAGCAGCAGCACCCACCACACCATCGGGTCGTCGGCGGCGGTGCCGCCGAAGCCGC
>DASSWM010000178.1:0-5918 GCA_035704865.1 Agrococcus sp. | reverse complement strand
GTCGAGCAGCCGTGCGACCCACGGCGTGTCCGCTGTGCCGGGGCTCACGGCGTTCACCCGGATGCCTTCGCGCAGGTGGTCGGCGGCCATGGCCCGCGTGAGCGAGAGCACGGCGCCCTTCGACGCCGAGTAGAGCGCGCGCTGCGGCAGGCCGGCGGTCGCGCCGATCGACGACGTGTTGACGACCGCGGCGGCCTTCGAGCGGCGCAGGTGCGGCAGCGCCGCGCGCGTGACCCGCATGATCCCCACGACGTTGACATCCCAGACCCGGTGCCACTCGGCTTCGTCGTTGTCGTCGATCGCGCCCGCGGCGCCGATGCCGGCGTTGTTCACGACGATGTCGATGCCGCCCAGCTCGCCAGCCGCGCGCTCGATCGCTGCGCGCACCGAGGCATCGTCGGCGATGTCGCACTCGATCGGCAGGTGCTGGTCGCCGGGTCGCAGGTCGAGCACGGCGACCTTCGCGCCGCGGCCCGCGAGCTCCTCGGCGATCGCGGCGCCGATGCCGCTGCCTCCGCCGGTGACGACTGCCACGAGGCCGTCGAACTCGCCGGCTCCGGTGCCGTTGCCCTCGCTCATGCCGCTCCCTCCGCGACGATCCGGTGGCGCTGCACGCCCACGCCGTCGATCTCGATCTCCACCGTGTCACCGTCCGCCAGGTACGGGAACCGGCCCGACAGCGCGACGCCCTCGGGCGTGCCGGTCAGCACGAGGTCGCCCGGGTCGAGTCGCATGTAGCGGCTGAGGTCCTGCACGACCGTCGCGACGTCGAAGATGAGGTCGGCGGTCGAGGAGTCCTGCCGCGGCTCGCCGTTCACCCGGCTGCGCAGCCGCAGGTCGCCGAGGTCGAGCTCGTCGGCGGTGACGAGCACGGGTCCGAGCGGCGTCGAGCTCGGCGCGCACTTGCCCTTCGACCACTGGCCGCCCGAGACCTCGAGCTGCCAGGTGCGCTCCGAGAGGTCGTCCGCGACCGTCGCGCCGGCGACGCACGCGAGCGCCTCCTCGCGCGAGCCGAGGTTCCAGGCCGTCCGCCCGATGACGATCGCGAGCTCGACCTCCCAGTCGAGCTTCTTCGCGTGCGCAGGCAGCGGCACGTCGTCGTCCGGGCCGACGACCGTGTTCGGGTGCTTGAGGAAGATCACCGGCTCGGTGGGCGGTTCGCTGCCCGACTCGGCCGCGTGCGCCGCGTAGTTCATGCCGATGCACACCACGGCGCCCGGGCGCGCGATCGGGGCGCCCACGCGCAGGCCCGCCGTGTCGATCTCGGGCAGCTGACCCGCTGCGAGCGCGGATCGCGCGGCGTCGAGGCCGTCGGCCAGGAAGGCGCCGTCGATGTCGGCCGTGATCGAGCGCAGGTCGAAGGTGCGATCGCCGTCGATCGCGACGGGCGCCTCCGCGCCCACAGGTCCCAGTCGTGCCAGCCGCATCCGTGCCCCTTCCGTCCTCGCTGCGCGAGCCTCGTTGCTCGGATGCGCGAACATCCGAAGTCTGCCCCCGATCGTAGGCCAGAAGTGCACCCGCGCCCAAGACTTGCCCCTCAAACATCCGATCTATAGTCTGCAATGGCCACCCAGGTCAGGAGC
Organism: Agrococcus sp.; assembly: GCA_035704865.1. GTDB lineage: Bacteria > Actinomycetota > Actinomycetes > Actinomycetales > Microbacteriaceae > Agrococcus. The sequence goes on along the minus strand of DASSWM010000178.1, from coordinate 4,335 downwards.
GCGCATGAGCACGATCGTCAGCGTCGACGTCGCAGACGTCCGATTCCCCACGTCGCAGAGCCTCGACGGCTCCGACGCGATGAACCCCGATCCCGACTACTCCGCCGCCTATCTCGTCATCCGCACCGACGCTGGCGACGGGCACGAGGGGCACGGCTTCGTCTTCACGATCGGGCGCGGCAACGACGTGCAGCTCGCCGCGATCGGCGCCGTCGCCGAGCACCTGCGCGGGCGTGAGGTCGAGCCGCTGCTCGACGACATGGGCGCGGCCTCCGCCGAGCTCGTGGGCGACTCGCAGCTGCGCTGGCTCGGCCCCGAGAAGGGCGTCATGCACATGGCGATCGGCGCGGTCGTCAACGCGCTGTGGGACCTCAAGGCCAAGCGCGCCGGCATGCCGCTGTGGCAGCTGCTGGGACGCATGACCCCCGAGCAGCTCGTCGACCTCGTCGACTTCCGCTACCTGAGCGACGCGCTCACGCGCGACGAGGCGCTCGCGATCCTGCGCGCCGCCGAGCCGGGCCGCGCCGAGCGCGAGGCCGAGCTGCTCGCCACGGGCTTCCCCGCCTACACGACGACGCCCGGCTGGCTCGGCTACTCCGACGAGAAGCTCGCGCGGCTCTGCCGCGAGGCGATGGCGGATGGGTTCGGCCAGATCAAGCTCAAGGTCGGCGCGGACCTCGACGACGACGTGCGCCGCTTCCGCATCGCGCGCGAGGTGTGCGGCCCCGACTTCCCGATCGCGATCGACGCGAACCAGCGCTGGGACGTGCAGTCGGCGATCGACTGGGTGCAGGCGCTCGCGCCCTTCGGCGTCCACTGGGTCGAGGAGCCCACGAGCCCCGACGACGTGCTGGGGCACGCGGCCATCGCGCGCGGCATCGCGCCGGTGCCGGTCGCGACGGGTGAGCACGTGCAGAACCGCATCGTCTTCAAGCAGCTCATGCAGGCCAAGGCGCTGCGCTACGTGCAGATCGACGCGACGCGCGTCGGCGGCGTGAACGAGAACGTCGCGATCCTGCTGCTCGCGGCGAAGTTCGGGCTGCCCGTGTGCCCGCATGCGGGCGGCGTGGGGCTCTGCGAGGCCGTGCAGCACCTGTCGATGTTCGACTTCGTCGCGGTCGCCGGCACGCGCGAGGGCCGCGTGATCGAGTTCGTCGACCACCTGCACGAGCACTTCGTCACGCCCACCGTCATCGAGCGCGGCGCCTACCGGGCGCCGACGGCACCCGGAGCGGGCACGGAGATGCTGGCCGAGTCGGTGCGCGAGTTCACCTGGACGGGCGCGCACCGCACGGGCTCGGCTCGCACGGGGTCCGATCGCGCGGCGTCTCCCGCCGGCGCTGGGGCTGCGGCAGGCTAGGAGCATGTCGATCTTCGCCGATCATCCGCTCGCGTTCGGCGCCGCCACCGTCGGCAACCTCTACCGCGAGCTCACCGACGAGCAGGCCGCCGCGACCCTCGAGGCCGTCTGGGACGCGGGCATCCGCCACTTCGACACCGGCCCGCACTACGGGCTCGGCCTGTCGGAGCGCCGGCTGGGCGCCTTCCTGCAGACCAGGCCGCGCGACGAGTTCGTCATCTCGACCAAGGTCGGGCGCATCCTCGATCCCGTGCCGGGCGGCGCCGACGGCGACGACATGGCGCACGACTTCGCCGTGCCGCGCACGCACGAGCGCCGCTACGACGCGACGGATGCGGGGGTGCGGCAGAGCCTCGAGTCGTCGCTCGAGCGCCTCGGCCTCGACCGGGTCGACGTCGTCTACCTGCATGACCCGGATGCGTTCCCGGAAGGAGAGCGGGAGGCGCTCGATCGCGGGCTGCCGGTGCTCGCGGCGCTCCGCGACGAGGGCCTCGTGCGCGAGGTCGGCATCGGCACGAAGTCGCTCAGCGCGCTCGAGGCGGCCGCCGCGAGCGGCCTGGTCGACGTGCTCATGGTCTCCAGCCGCATCACGCTCCTCGACCACTCGGCGCGCGAGCGCGTGCTGCCGGCGTGCGTGACGCACGGCGTCGAGGCGATCGCCGTGTCGATCTTCAACTCGGGCCTGCTCGCCCGGCCGCGTCCCGCATCCGACGCCCGGTACGACTACGGCAGCGCCGACGCCGCGCTCGTCGAGCGCGCGCACCGCATCGCCGACGTGTGCGAGGCGCACGGCGTCGACCTGCCGACCGCGGCGATCGCGTATCCGCTGCAGCTGCCGGGTGTCACCGCTCGCGCCGTGAGCGCCAGCAGCGTCGCGCAGGTCGAGCAGACCGCTGCGCGGGCCGCGACGCCCGTGCCGGATGCGCTGTGGCGCGATCTCGAGGACGCCGACCTGATCCCGGCTGGCGTGGGCGCGGGGCGCGCGTGACCGACGCTTCGCCGCGCATCGACGCGCATCTGCACCTGTGGCCCTCGGCCGCGGGGTACGGCTGGCTGACCGAGGCGCTCGCGCCGATCGACCGGGGCTTCACCGTTGATGAGGCGCGCGCGGCGATCACCGCGCAGGGCTACGACCGCGCCGTCCTCGTGCAGGCGGCCGACACGGACGCCGACACCGACTGGCTGCTCGCGACGGCCGAGGCGCACGAGTGGGTCGCCGGCGTCGTCGGCTGGGTGCCGCTCGACGACCCGCGGCGGGCCGAGGCGAGGCTGGACGAGCTCGCGGGGCGGCCGCTCGTCGGCATCCGCGTGCTGCTCAACGACCAGCCCGACGACGCGCTGCTCGATCGGCCCGAGGCGCGGGCGACGCTCGCGCTGCTCGCCGCGCGCGGCCTGCCGTTCGATGTGCACGACGCGTGGCCGCGGCACCTGGGGCGGTCTGCGACGGCCGCCGCAGAGGTCGAGGGCCTCACCATGGTGCTCGACCACCTCGGCAAGCCGCCCGCCGACGCCGCGGAGCATGACGCGTGGCGCGCGGCGCTCGACGCGTTCGCCGCGGTGCCGACCACCGTCGCGAAGCTCTCCGGCCTGCATCGGCGCGGCGCACCGCTGCCGCAGGAAGCGTTCGACCGCGTCTGGGACGCGGCGCTCGATGCGTTCGGGCCCGAGCGCCTCATGCTCGGCTCCGACTGGCCGCTGCCGCTGCTGGCCGATGGGCCCGAGCCCGTCGCGGCGCAGCTCGAGGCGGCCGTCGCGACCCTCGCGCCTGCCGAGCGAGCCGCGCTCGAGACCGGCACCGCCGCCCGCGCCTACCGATTGGAGCCCTGATGCTGACTGGGATCGACCCGCTGCTCGGCGGAGACCTGCTGCGCCTGCTCGACCACATGGGGCATGGCGACACCGTGCTCGTGGCCGACGCGCACTACCCCTCGTACAAGACCGGCGCTCCCGTCGTCGACGTGCACGCGACGTCGCCCGAGGTGCTGCGCGCCGTGCGCTCGGTCGTGCCGTTCGACGGCTACGAGGGCCCGTCGGTCACCCTCATGACGCCGGAGCCCGGCGAGGGCGAGGAGGTCGGCGCGCAGCTGCGCGAAGCGGCCCGCGCGCCCGAGGAGCGCATCGACGCCGTCGAGCGCTTCGCGTTCTACGAGCTCGCGAGCACCGCGTTCGCGATCGTGCGCACCGCCGAGACGCGCAAGTACGGCTGCGTGCTGCTGCGCAAGGGAGTCGTCGGCTTCGGCGACTGAGGGCGCTAGTCGCCGCCGGCGAGCGAGGGTGCTGCGTCTGCCGCTGCGACTGAGGGCGGTCGGTCGCGTCCCGCGGCTGCGCCGGGCCTGCGCTCAGGCGCGCTGGAGCTGCTCGAGCAGCAGCTGCGCGGCGCCCCGCACGCCCGCATCGGGACCGAGCGATGCCGCCTCGATCGACAGCCGCTGCGTGGCCAGCGGGTGGCACCCCTCGTAGATGCGAGCCCGCACCGCGGCGAGGAACGGCTCGATGGTCGACAGCGCCCCCGTGAGCAGGACGGCATCCGGGTTGATGAGGTTGACGGATCCGGCGAGCACGTCACCGAGCCGCGACCCGGCGCTGCGCACGAGCGAGGTCGCGAGCGAGTCGCCCGAGCGGATGAGCCGGATGATGTCGCCCGGCGTCTCGGCGTCCCGGCCGGCAGCCCGGAGCTCGCGGGCGAGCGCGGCACCCGAGGCGACGGTCTCGAGGCAGCCGTGGTTGCCGCAGATGCAGGCGAGCCCGTTCGTCTCGACGACCCGCGTGTGCGTGATGTCGCCCGCCGCGCCGGTCGCGCCGCGGTGCAGCCGCCCGCCGATGACGATGCCGGTGCCGATCGCGGTGCCGGCCTTGATCGTGATCGAATGCCCCGAGGTGCCGAGCCGCTCGCGGTGCTCGCCGAGCGCCGCGCAGTTCGCGTCGTTGTCGACGGCCGAGGGTGCGCCGAACGTGTCGGCCAGCCAGTCGGCGAC
>DASSWM010000177.1:0-2577 GCA_035704865.1 Agrococcus sp. | reverse complement strand
GTGCCGATGTAGATCCAGCTGCCGGCGGTCATCTGGCCGTACATCGTGAGCCCCGCCGCCTCGAGCCGGCGGAACTCGGGCCACGTCGCCCAGTCGCCCACGAGGTTGGAGTTGGCGATGAGCACGCGCGGCGCCCACGCGTGCGTGCGCATGACGCCGACCGGGCGGCCCGACTGCACGAGCAGCGTCTCGTCATCGTCGAGCTGCCGCAGCTCGCGCACGATCGCCTCGAAGCTCGGCCAGTCGCGGGCCGCCTTGCCGGTGCCGCCGTAGACGACGAGCTCGTCGGGGTGCTCGGCGACCTCGGGGTCGAGGTTGTTCATGAGCATGCGCAGCGCGGCCTCCTGCTGCCAGCCCTTCGTCGTGAGCTCGGCGCCGCGCGGTGCGCGGACCTCTCGTGCGCCTTCCATCAGCGGTCTCCCTCGGTGTCGGTGCCCCGGAACGTCGTCGTCTCGGCGGTGTACGAATAGTCGCGCCGCGGCGCCCACGCCTCGACGCGGTCGAGCAGGTCGGCGGCGAGCAATGCGCCCCCGCCGACGGTGAAGGCGACGGATGCCTCGATGTCGGCCGCGAGGAAGCGGTCGGGACCGATGCCCGGCACCTGCCGGCGCAGCGCCTCGATCACCCGCCCCGTGCGGGGCCCGGCGGGCTCGTCGCGCAGCTCGATGCCGCGCGCGGCCGTCATGAGCTCGATCGCGAGCACGCGGCCGAGGCCGTCGACCGAGCGGCGCAGCTTGCGCGCGCCGCCCCAGCCCATCGAGACGTGGTCCTCCTGCATGGCGCTCGAGGGGATCGAGTCGACCGACGCGGGGCTCGCGAGGCGCTTGAGCTCGGAGACGATGCCCGCCTGCGTGTACTGGGCGATCATGAGGCCCGAGTCGACCCCCGGATCGTCGGCGAGGAACGGCGGCAGGCCGAAGCTGCGCGCCGGGTCGAGGAAGCGGTCGCTGCGGCGCTCGCTCATCGAGGCGACGTCGGCGATCACGATCGCGAGGAAGTCGAGCACGGCCGCGATCGGCGCGCCGTGGAAGTTGCCGTTCGAGACCACGCGGCCGTCGGGCAGCACGACGGGGTTGTCGATCGCGCTCGCGAGCTCGATCTCGGCCACGCGGGCCGCGTGCGCGGCGGTGTCGCGCGCGGTGCCGTGCACCTGCGGCGCGCAGCGCAGCGAGTACGCGTCCTGCACCCGGGTGTCCTCGGGGCCCTTGTGGCTCGCGACGACGGGGCTGCCGGCGAGCAGCGCGGCGATGTTCGCGGCGCTGGCCGCCTGGCCGGGGTGCGGGCGCAGCGCCATGAGGTCGGCGGCGAACGGCGCGTCGGTGCCCAGCAGCCCCTCGACGCTCATCGCGGCGGTGAGGTCGGCGGTGTCGAGCAGCTTGTCGAGATCGGCGAGCGCGAGGCACAGCATCGCGAGCATGCCGTCGGTGCCGTTGATGAGCGCGAGCCCCTCCTTCTCGGCGAGCACGACGGGAGCCAGGCCCGCGCGCTCGAGCGCGGCCGACGCATCCATCGCCTCGTCCTCGCCGCCGTCGCCGGGGGCCATGACCCTGCCCTCGCCCATGGCCGCGAGCGCCACGTGCGAGAGCGGCGCGAGGTCGCCCGAGCAGCCGAGCGAGCCGTACTCGCCGACGATGGGCGTGATGCCGGCGTTGAGCATGCCGGCGTAGAGCTCCGCGGTCGCGCGGCGGATGCCCGTGCGGCCGGTCGCGAGCGTCTGCAGGCGCAGCAGCATGAGGCCGCGCACGACCTCGCGCTCGACCGCCTCGCCGCTCGATGCCGCGTGCGAGCGGATGAGCGACTGCTGCAGGCGCGTGCGGTCGCCGGGCGCGATCGCGGTGTTGGCGAGCGCTCCGAACCCGGTCGAGATCCCGTACTGCGGGCGCGCGTCGGCCGCGAGCCCGTCGATCACCTCGCGCGCGGCCTCGAGCGACAGGAGCGCCGCGGCGCTGAGCTCGACGGGCGCGTCGAAGCGGGCGACCTGCACGACGTCGTGCCGGCTGAGGGGGGCGTCTCCGATGACCACTGGCATGCGTCCCATTCCACCGCCCGGGCGGGCCGGACGCATCCGCCTGCCGCATACTGGTGTCTGAGATCTCGGACACGGAGGGCGATCGATGCCGATCCCGCGCATGCCGGCAGCGCGCAGCGCGCTGCGCGTGCTCTCGCTGCTCGCGGAGCAGGCGGGTCCGGTGCGCGCCGCGACGATCGCGCGCGAGCTGTCGCTGCCGCGCTCGAGCGCCTACCAGCTGCTGCAGGTGATGCGCGACGAGGGCTTCCTCGTGCACTACCCCGAGCTCGGCGCCTGGGGCCCGAGCGCGCGCGTGCAGCAGATCGGCTCGCGCGTGGCCGCGGCGACACGGCTCGAGCGGCTCGCGCAGCCCATCCTCGACCGGCTCGTCGGCGAGTCGCCCGCGCCCGCGACGAGCCACCTCGCCGTGCTCGCCGGCAGCGACGTCGCCTACGCGGGGCGCGGCCACGGCCGCCGCTCCCCCGTGACCGTGTCGCAGGTGGGCGTGCGGCTGCCCGCGGTGCGCACCGCGACCGGGCGGGCGATGCTCGCGGCGCTCGGCGACGCTC
>DASSWM010000176.1:0-3949 GCA_035704865.1 Agrococcus sp. | reverse complement strand
GGCTACGGCTCGACCGAGGCGTTCAGCCGGGCGTTCCGCGCCGTGCACGGCGTCGGCCCCGCCGACGTGCGTCGCGACGGCGGGCCCCTTCGATCACAACCGCAGCTCAGGTTCCGCCTGACCGTAGAAGGGAACACCCCGATGGACACTCGTATCGCCACCCAACCAGCATTTCGCCTCATCGGCCACGCGGCCCGTGTGCCACTGATCCACCGCGGGGCCAACCCGCACATCCAGGCGCACACTGCCTCGCTGCCGGAGACAGCCCACCAGCGACTCAAGGAACTCAGCAACACCGACCCGGCGGGGCTGCTGCAGGTGAGCGCAGACGTCGACCCCGACTACGCGGAGGGCAGCGAGCTCACGTACCTGCACGGCGTGGCCATCGGGGACGATGCCGCTGCGCCGGATGACCTCGACCTGATCGAGGTGCCGGCCGGCAGCTGGGCCGTCTTCCGCGTCGAGGGCGAATACCCCGCCGCCCTCCAGTCCGCCTGGGCCGCGACGGCGACCGACTGGTTCCCCTCCAACCCCTGGCGGCTGCGGCCCGGCCCTTCGATCGGGGCCGTGCTCGACCGCGCTGCCGACTTCAGCAGCGCGACCTGCGAGCTCTGGCTGCCGGTGGAGCGCGCCTGACGGGCGCCCGGCGGCGGTCCGGCGCCGGGCGCCCGCCTCACTCGGCCATGCGCTCGCCGTCCGGTGAGAGCACCCACCACACGTCGTTCACGCCCTGGCCGTTGACATCCCCGGCCGCCATGTCACCGGCGAAGTAGTAGAGCGGCCAGCCGTTGAGCGTCACCTGCATGCCGCCGTCGACGCCCGTGATGGTGCCGACCTCGCCCGTGACGCCCTCGACCTCGGGCATCTCGCTGTCGGTCGTGACCGCCGGCCAGTTCGCCGCGCAGTCCCCCTCGCACGCGCTGGCGTCGCCGCCCTGCGTGTCGTTGTCGAACATGTAGACCGTCATCCCCTCGCCGTCGACGACGATCTCGCCGAGCGAGGAGTCGGCGACCATGAGCGACGCCGACGTCGTGGGCGCATCGGAGTCGCCGTAGAGGTCATCGGAGCCGGATGGCGTGGATTCCGCTGGCGCCTCGGACGACGGGGCCGCCGGTGGCGCCTCCGTCTCCGATGCCGGGCTCGCACATCCGGCGAGCGCGACGACGAGCAGTCCGGCGGCCAGCGCCGCCTGGGTGATCCTCGAGGTCATGAGAGCGTCCCTTCGTGAGCGGCCGCGAATGCGGTCACGGGGAACACGATGCAGCGCGGCCCAGGGTTCACGCGTCGTCGAGATCCGCGCGCATCAGCACGCGGTCGCTGTCCTCCAGCCGGATCTCGACCGACGCGATCTCGCCCAGGTCGAGCGCCGTCGCCGCGGTGAGCCGCGCGGTCTCCCCCGGCGCCGCCCGCCAGCTCGAGACCTCGCTCGCGTTGCCGGCCGTGTCGGTGACGACCAGCACGTACGGCCAGCCGCCCGACGCATCCGTGTCAGCCTCGCCGTCGTAGCTGCACTCGAGCTCGATGCGGGTGCCCCAGTCGACCGCCGTGAGCTCGACGCTCGCCTCGAGCGGCACGTCGGCCACCTCGACGAGCTCCGCCGCGCGCAGCTCGGGCTCGGCCGGCGTCACGAGCGTGCCGACGCCGACCGCCGCCGCGACCACGACGGCCGCGGCAGCCGCGATGCCCGCCGCCCAGCCGGTGCGCCGGCGACGGCGCTCGCGCTCGGCACGCGCGAGCAGCTCGGCCCTGGCGCCCGGGTCGGCCGGGAACGCGTCGCCGACGAAGGGCTCCTGCAGCAGCGACTCCGCACGGTCGGTCTCGACGCGCGCCAGCAGGCCGAGCGTCGGCGCGATCTCCGCCACCGCGCGCATGCACCGCTCGCACGAATCCAGGTGCGCCTCGAACTCGCGCCGATCGGCGGGGCTCAGCGCGCCGATGACGTACGCGGCATCCCACTCCGCGAAGCGCGCGTGGTCGTCGCTCATCGCGTCACTCCCCTCTCCTGCAGCGCGAGCCGCAGCGCGCGCAGGCCGTAGTGCAGCCGTGATTTGACGGTGCCCTCCGGGATGCCGAGCTCCTGCGCGATCTCGGCGATCGGCCGGCCGCCGTAGTAGGCGTGCACGATGACCCCGCGGTGCTCGATGCTGAGCTGCGCGAGCGCCTCCTCGATGAGCATCGCCTCGAAGCGCGCGTCGGTCGCGTCGGCCGACGCTCGCTCGGGCGTCTCGGCGACCACGAGCTCGTGGCGCCGCCGCGCGCTGCGCGACTCGTCGATCACGAGGTGGCGGGCGACCGTCAGCAGCCACGACCTCGCCGTCGCAGGGTCCTCGAGGATCCTCGGGGTGCGCCACGCGCGCAGCAGCGTCTCCTGCACGACGTCGTCTGCGCCGGCCCGGTCGCCCGTGAGGTGCACGACGTAGCGCCACACGGGCGCCGCGTGCGCGTCGTACAGCGCGCCCAGCCGCTGCGCGTCATCCGGTGGCATGCATCCACCTCCTCCACGATGACACGAGAGCGAGCGCTCCGAGGTTCATCGGCGTGCTTCTGGCCGCATCGGTGAACCTGACGGCCGCGCGCCTCGTGTCACCGAGTATGGACCCGCTTCGCGCCGCCGGCATGTTCGAGATCGCCGGCCTCCCGCTGCACCCGCTGCTCGTCCACGCGGTCGTCGTGCTGACGCCGCTCACGGCCCTCGCGCTCGTGCTCGGCAGCGTGTGGCCCGCCGCGCGCCGCCGGCTCGGCATCGTGACGCCGCTCGCCGCGCTGCTGCTGATCGTGCTCGTGCCGATCACGGTCGCGGCCGGCGAGGCGCTCGCGGCGGTCGTCGGCCCGGTCCCCGCCGTCGCGACCCATGAGGGGTACGGGCGGATGCTGCTGCCGTGGGTGATCGGGATGTTCGCCGTCGCCGCGGCCCAGTGGGCGTGGTTCCGCTGGGGTGCGCAGAGCGGTGCGGAGCACGCGCCGGGCGCGCAGGCGGCCATGCCGCGGCGCACCCGCGCCATCACGCTCGCGCTCGCCGCGCTGGCCGTCGCGGTCGCGACCGGCACCACGATCGTCGTGGTGCTGATCGGCGACTCGGGCGCCCGCGCGGTGTGGGGCGGACTGCTGGGATGAGCCGCTGCCCAGCGACAGGTCGCGCGGTTACACTCAGCCGCGACCGGCAGGACGACCGATCCCCGAGCGGCACGCCACCCATCCACGACAAGCAGGAGCTCACATGACGCACAGCCGTACGACCATCGCGGCGCTGCTCGCGACCGCCGCTCTCGTGCTCACCGGCTGCGCGGCCGGCGGCGGCGAGCCGAGCGAGGCACCGCCGGCCGAGACCGCGCCGGGACCGGCGGCGAGCGAGAGCCAGGATGCCGGGCAGGAGTCCGACGACCCCGGCGCGCAGCCGGCGGCCGGCGGCGAGCTCATCGGCATGGTCGGCACGGCCGACAGCCCGGAGGCGTACGAGATCGCGCTGCTCGACGCCGACGGGAACCCCGTGACGTCGCTGCCCGCCGGCGACTACACGCTGACCTTCGCCGACCTGTCGCAGATGCACAACTTCCACCTCACCGGCCCGGGCGACGTGGACGTCAGCACCGACGTGGCGGGCACCGACGAGAGCACGGTCGAGATCACGCTCGAGCCCGGCACCTACACGTTCGTGTGCGACCCGCACGTCGGCACGATGAGCGGCGAGGTCGAGGTCACGGGATGACGCGGCGGTGACGACCCGCCTGCTGCTGCTGAGCGACACGCACGTGCCGCTGCGCGCCAAGGCGCTGCAGGAGCAGGTGTGGCGGCTCGTCGATGCCGCGGACGTCGTCATCCACGCGGGCGACTGGGTGACCACTGTGCTGCTCGATGCGCTCGAGGAGCGCGCACGGCGGCTCGTGGCCGTCGCGGGCAACAACGATCCGGCCGACCTCTGGCGGCGGCTCGGCGAGGTCGCGCGCGCCGA
>DASSWM010000175.1:0-4903 GCA_035704865.1 Agrococcus sp. | reverse complement strand
GGGCTTGCGCGCTTCCGCCGCGAGCTCGAGCTGCGCGGCGAAGGCGCGACGCTGCGCCGAGCGGGGCGAGTAGTCGCGAAAGAAATCGAGCCCGCACTCGCCGACGGCAACGGCCTTTGGATTTGCGAGCAGCGCGCGCAGCGCCGTGGCGTGCTCGCGCAGCAGCGTGAGCGGCGACGCCGCTCGCACGCCCGCCTGCGACATCCAGTCGAGCACGCCGTGCCCGATGCCCGGCAGGAAGCGCCCGGGGAACATCCGCTCGATCGTGGCGATCTCCATCGCGGCGAGCGCCACGTTGCGCAGCGGCACGGGCATGAGGCCGATGCCCACGCGCAGCCGCTCGGTCGCCGCCAGGATCGCGGCGGCCGGCGCGATGCCCGACTCGGCGAAGCAGTCCTCCCACAGCCACAGGTCGTCGACGCCCGCGGCCTCGGCGGCGCGCGCCGATGGGAGCATGCGCTCCGGTGCGAGATCGGGCGGGAGGATGAGTCCGAGCACGGGAGTGGCAGTCATGCTGCGACCGTACACACGGGCGCCGACGGCGTCCCCGAGCGGGCGCCCTGGGTAGGCTGGAGGCATGAGCGAGACCGCCGTGACCGCAGCCGACGATGCCGCCCTCTCGCAGCACGAGGCGTTCCGCCGCAAGCGCGACCTGAGCGTGCGCGGCCCGCAGGGCGCCGTAGCGCTGAAGACGACCGCGTGGGTCTCCGAGCCGACCGAGATCGAGGGTGTGCCGGGCACGTGGGCGCCCTCGCCGGCGGGCGACGGGCTGCAGGTGACGGCGGATGCGTCGGCCGAGATCATCGTCGACGGCCAGGTCGTCGACGGCACGGTCACGGCCTACAGCCAGGACTCGATGACGCCGAGCTCGGTGCGGTTCGACGACCGACTGACCGCGTTCGTGATCGGCCCGGACTTCCACGGCCGCTTCGCGCTGCGCGTGTGGGATGCCGAGGCCGCCGCCGAGCGCGGCTTCGAGGGCATCTCGGCGTTCGACTACGACCCCGCATGGCGCAAGCAGGGCACGTTCGAGCCGGTCGAGGGCGGCGTGGCGTTCGAGTACGGCAAGTCGCAGGGCGGCTCGCTGCGCACGGCGCTCTCGCCGGGCAGGATCCGCTTCGAGCACGACGGCCAGCAGGTCGAGCTCGTCGCGCTGCCGGACGGCGACAGCCTGCAGATCGTCTTCGCCGATGCGACCACGGGCGAGGAGACCTACGACGTCGGCCGCTTCCTGTTCGTGCGGCCCAGGCAGGACGGCTCGGTCGAGCTCGACTTCAACCGCGCGATCGTGCCGCCGTGCGCGATGAGCGACCAGTACAACTGCCCGCTCCCGCCGGCGGGCAACCGGCTCGCGTTCCCGATCCGCGCAGGGGAGCAGCGCCCGGTCTTCGCGGCGTAGGTCTCGCGACGCGCGCGGCGTGCGGCCGCGTGCGCCTCGACCGGCGGCCGCATGGCGCGCGGCGCACGGCCGCGCGCTCCTCGACCCGCGAGCGAACGACAGCCTTGGCATTCGCAGCGAGGCTGTGGGAGACTCGAGACGTCTCGAGCCGAGTTCGACCGATGGGGAAGTCGCATCGAACGAGGGAGAGACGATGACTGCTGCGAATACGCTCAGGCGACGTCCCGCGACCACCGCGGGGGTCGTCTGGATCCACGCGTCCCGGCGCGCCATGCGCACCCACCTCGAGTGGGCGGTCGGCCATGCCGTCGGCGATGCCTTGCGCTTCGTGTGGCAGAGCCAGCCGGTCGAGGCCGGCACGGAGCGCTGCGAGGTGCACTGGTCGGGCCCGGTCGGCACGGGCGCCGCGATCGCGAGCGCCCTCGCGGGCTGGCGCGACGTGCGCTTCGAGGTGACCGAGGATCCGGCGCCCGGCAGCGACGGCATGCGCTGGATGCACACGCCGCAGCTCGGCATCACGGCGCAGCGGATCGACGCCGCGGGCTCCCTGCTCGTGCCGGAGGAACGCATCCGCGGCGCGATCGAGGCGGCAGGCCCCGACGCGCGCGCCTTGCTCGCGGCGCTCGACGACGCGATGGGCGGCGCGTGGGATCGCGAGCTCGAGGCCTACCGGCACGCCTCCGACGCCGCGCCCGTCATCGCGCTGCACCGAGTCGGCTAGAGCGCGACCGGCAGACACCCCACAGACCGCCGAGGGCCCCGCTGAATACAGCGGGGCCCTCGGCTATGCGGTCGCGGCTCAGACCGAGCGGATCGCCACCACGGCGTTGTGGCCGCCGAAGCCGAACGAGTTCGACACCGCGAGCTGCGGGTCGTCGCCCAGCGCCATCGGCTGGCCGGAGATGCGCAGCGGCGCATCCGGATCCTGCTCGGTGACGTTGATCGTCGGCGGCGCGGTGCGCTCCTGCAGCGCGAGCGCCGTGAAGACCGCCTCGAGCGCGCCCGTGCCGCCCAGCAGGTGGCCGTGGGCCGCCTTGGTCGCCGAGACGGGGATCTCGCGCACGCGGTCGCCGAACACGCGGTGCAGCGCGCGCACCTCCGCGACGTCGCCGACGGGCGTCGACGTCGCGTGCGCGTTGATGTGGGTCACCTCGTCGGGCGTCGCGCCCGCGGCCTCGAGCGCCATGTGCAGCGCGCGGCTCGCGCCCAGGCCCTCGGGCTCGGGAGCGGTGATGTGGTACGAGTCGGCCGTCACGGCGCCGCCGGCGAGCTCGGCGTAGATGCGGGCGCCGCGCGCGAGCGCGTGCTCCTCGGTCTCCAGCACGAGCGCCGCAGCGCCCTCGCCCATGACGAAGCCGTCGCGGCTGACGTCGTAGGGGCGGGATGCGGTGGCCGGGTCGTCGTTGCGGCGCGAGAGCGCCTGCATGGACGAGAAGGCGGCGAGCGTGATCGGGTGGATCGCCGACTCGCTGCCGCCCGCGATCACGACGTCGGCGAGGCCGGCCTGCAGGTGCTCGTAGGCGTTCACGAGCGCCTCGGTGCTCGAGGCGCAGGCGGAGGCGACGGTGCGGGCGTAGGCGCGCGCCTCGAAGTGCATCGAGACGGCCGCGGACGGCGCGTTCGGCATCAGCATCGGCACGGTCATGGGCATGACGCGCCGCGGGCCCTTCTCGCGCAGGGTGTCCCACGCGTCGAGCAGGGTCCAGAGGCCGCCGATGCCGGTCGAGAAGTCGACGCCGAGGCGCTCCGAGGGCAGCTCGGGGGAGCCCGCGTCGGCGAACGCCTCCTTCGCGGCGATGAGGGCGAACTGGCTCGAGGGGTCGAGCCGCTTCGCGACCGGCCGCTCGAGCACCGTCTCCGGGCGCACCCTCGCCTCGGCGGCGAAGGTCACCGGCAGCTCGTGCTCGTGCACCCACTCGTGCTCGAGGCTGCGCGCGCCCGACTCGCCGGCCAGCAGCGCCTCCCAGCTCTCGCGAGCCGTGCCGCCGAGCGGCGATGTCGCGCCGATGCCGGTGATGACGATCTTCTTCGTCATGCGTCTCCTCCAAGATGGCGCGTGCGGCCGGTCACCCGGCCGCACGCGATCGCAGCGCGAGCCCTCAGGCCTGGGCGCCCGTGATGTAGTCGACCGCGTCCTGCACGGTCTTGAGGTTCTTGACCTCGTCGTCCGGGATCTTGACGTCGAACTTCTCCTCGGCGTTCACGACGATCGTCATCATCGAGATCGAGTCGATGTCGAGGTCGTCGGTGAACGACTTCTCGAGCTGCACGTTCTCGGTCGCGATGCCGGTCTCGTCGTTCACGAGGTCGGCGAGCCCGGCGAGGACCTCGTCCTTGGTGAATGCCATCGGGGTGTCTCCTTCTTCTGGGTTGGACGGGTTGAGTCTAGGGGAGCACGACGACCTGGGCGCCGTACACGAGGCCCGCGCCGAAGCCGATCTGCAGCGCGAGGCCGCCGGAGAGCTCCGGCTGCTCCTCGAGCAGGCGGTGCATCGCGAGCGGGATCGACGCCGCCGACGTGTTGCCCGTCGTGGCGATGTCGCGCGCGATCGCGACCGAGTCGGGCAGCTTCAGCTGCTTCGCGAACTCGTCGATGATGCGCATGTTCGCCTGGTGGGGGATGAACGCGGCGAGGTCGCCGGGCTCGAGGCCCGCGGCGTCGAGCGCCTCGCGCGCCTTCTTCGCCATCTCCCACACCGCCCAGCGGAAGACGGTCGGGCCGTCCTGCCGCAGCGTCGGCCACGCCTGGCCGTCGCGCATCGAGCCGAGCGTGTTCGTCATCCGGATGGTCTCCCAGTGCGAGCCGTCGGAGCCCCACACGGATGGGCTGATGCCGGGCTCGTCGGAGGGCCCGACCACGACGGCGCCGGCGCCGTCGCCGAGCAGGAAGCTGATCGAGCGGTCGGTCGGGTCGACGATCTCCGAGAGCTTCTCGACGCCCACCACGAGCACGTGCTCGGCCATGCCGCTGCGCACGAGCGCATCGGCCTGCGCGACGCCGTAGGCGTAGCCGGCGCACGCGGCCGAGATGTCGAAGGCAGGAGCGGGCGTCGCGCCCACGCGCTCGGTGAGCAGCGCGGCCATCGACGGCGTCTGCACGGTGTTGCTGATGGTCGAGACGATCACGGCGCCCAGCTGCGAGCCGTCGATGCCGGCGCGCTCGATGGCCTCCTTCGCGGCGGTCTCGGCCAGGTCGACCGCCTCGCTGCCGTCGGAGACGCGGGCGCGCGTGATGATGCCCGTGCGCTGCCGGATCCACTCGTCGGAGGAGTCGATGGGGCCGACGAGCTCCTCGTTCGGCACCAGGCGGTCGCCGCGCGCGGCGCCCACCGACAGGATGCGCGAGCCGCTGCGCGTGGGGAGGCTGGTCATCTTCGTCATGCGGTCGCTCCGCTCTCCAGCAGCGCGACGGCTGCCTCCAGGTCGTCAGGGGTCGTGATGCCGGCCGCGGGCACGCCGCGCAGGCCGCGCTTGGCGAGGCCGGTGAGCGCGCCGGCGGGCGCG
>DASSWM010000174.1:0-2821 GCA_035704865.1 Agrococcus sp. | reverse complement strand
CGACGACCGCGAGGTCCGGGCGCGCGAGCCGCAGCTGCGCCGCGCGGCGCGGCGAGCCCGTGCCCACCTTGGCGCCCTCGGGCAGCTCGGCGAACCGCAGCCCGTCGCGCGCGCACAGGGCGTCGCGCGCGTCCTCGCGCTTGGCGACGGCGGCGAGCTCGATGCCGTCGGCGGGCGTCGTGGGCAGATCCTTCATCGAGTGCACGGCGACGTCCACGCGGCCCTCGAGCAGCGCATCCCGCAGCGCCGAGACGAACACGCCCGTGCCGCCGATCTGGTGCAGCGACGAGCGGTCGGTGTCGCCCTTCGTCGTGATGGGCACGAGCTCGACCTCGCCGGCGAAGCGCGCCGCGAGCGCCGAGCACTGCGCCATCGCGAGCGCCGAGCCGCGCGTGCCGACGCGCAGGGCGCCGCTCACAGCGCACCCCCGCTCCGCTTCGCGGACCCGAGATCGGCAGCCGGACCCGAGATCTCGGGTCCGCATGCCGACATGGGGTCCGGATGCGCGTGGCCGACGCCGATCCTCCGCACAGCGCTCACGGCTGCAGCCCTGCGATCGCGGGCCGGAAGCCCAGCCGCGGGTTCTCGCAGCAGCCGGGCCGGCACACGTCGTACCAGGCGGGGATCGAGGTGACGGCCTTGCGCTCGGCGGCCGGCCGGCCCTCGAGCCGCTCCTGCACGAGGTCGACGAGCGCGCCCACGTACTGCGGGTCGATGCCCGGCGTCGGCGCGCGGCGCGCCCACAGCCCTGCCTCGGTCGCGGTCTCGATGGCCTCCTCGTCGAGATCCCACATGACCTCCATGTGGTCGCTCACGAAGCCGAGCGGCACGATCACGACAGCCTTGCGGGCCGGGCGGCCGTTCGTGCCGAGCGCCTCGATCGCGTCGTTGATGTCGGGCTCGAGCCACGGCTGCGACGCGGGGCCGGAGCGCGACTGGTAGACGAGCTGCCAGGCGACGCCCGGCGCCGCCTCGGCCATCACGTGCTCGGCCGCCGCGAGGTGCTGCGCCTCGTAGCCGCCGCCGGGGCCCCACTCGTGCAGGTCGGGCGCACCGGAGCGCTCCGCGTCGGCGGTGGGGATGGAGTGGGTCGCGAAGAGCACCTCGATGGCGTCGTCGGCGAAGCCCGCCTCGCGCGCCTCGGCGACCGTCGCGCGCACGCCGTCGACGAACGGTGCGAGGAAGCCGGGGTGGTTGAAGAACTGCCGCACCTTGTCGATCTGCATCGACTGCTGCAGCCCGGTCGCCTCGAGCGCGTCGGCCCAGTCCTCGCGGTACTGGCGGCACGACGAGTAGGAGGAGTAGGCGGAGGTGGGGATGGCGAGCAGCTTCGTGGCGCCCGCGGCCGCCGCCTGCTGCAGCGCCTCGTCGAGGTAGGGCGCCCAGTTGCGGTTGCCCCAGTAGACGGGCAGGTCGACGCCCGCCGCGGCGAGCGCGCCCTCGAGCGCCGCCTTCAGCTCGCGGTTCTGCTCGTTGATCGGGCTCACGCCGCCGAAGTGGCGGTAGTGGGTCGCGACCTCCTCGAGCCGCTCGTCGGGGATGCCGCGGCCGCGCGTGACGTTGCGCAGGAACGGCAGCACGTCGTCCTGCCCCTCCGGCCCACCGAAGCCCGACAGCAGGATGCCGTCGTAGGCGACCGGCTCCTCCACGTGCTCGGGGCCGGCCTGCGCGGCGGGCGTGGCGCTCGGCACCGCAGCGCCGGGCTCGAGGTGCACGGCCGTCGCGGCGGGCGCCTTCGTCTCGCGCCGGCCCTGCTGCTCGGCCTGCGCCTGCTGCTGCTCGGCCTGCGCCTGCACACCGCCGCAGCAGCCGCCGCCGCAGCACCCGCCGGTCGCGGTCTGCTCGATGGTCTCGCTCATGCGAGCACCTCCTCGATCTCGTCGGCGCCGATGCGGCGGCCGGTGAAGAAGGGGATCTCCTCGCGCACGTGGAGGCGCGCGTCGACCGAGCGCAGGTCGCGCATCATGTCGACGAGGTCGGTGAGCGCGTCGGCCTCGAGCGGCAGGATCCACTCGTAGTCGCCGAGCGCGAAGGCCGAGACCGTGTTCGCGACGATGCCGCGGTAGGCGGCGCCGGCGCGGCCGTGCTCGGCGAGCATGCGGCTGCGCTCCTCGGCGGGCAGCAGGTACCAGTCGTACGAGCGGTTGAACGGGTAGACCGTCGCCCACCGCTTCGCCTCGATGCCGCGCATGAAGCCCGGCACGTGCGACTTGTTGAACTCGGCGTCGCGGTGCACGCCCATCGCGCCCCACGTCTGCTCGGTGCCGGCGAGCTCGCGCGAGCGCCGCACGCGCCGCACGGCCGACTGCAGCGCCTCGGGCGCCGTGCTCGCACCGGGCGTGCCGTGCATCCACACCATGATGTCGGCGTCGGCGCGCATGCCGGAGACGTCGTAGATGCCGCGCGTCGTCACGCCCTCGGCCTCGAGCGCGACGAGCTCGTCGGCCAGCGCCGCGCCCTCACCGGCCGATGCCGCGCCGAGTGCGCCGCGCCGGAACACGCTCCAGATCGTGAAGCCGTCGCCGGGCTGTGCCGCCTCTGCCGCGGGCCGTGCTGTCTGCTCGCTCATGCCTCTCCTCGCTGGTCTGCTGCTGCTGTGCCTGTGGTGCCGGATGCGTCCTCGGACGCGATGCCGGGGGTCTCGTGGGCGCCGTGGTCGCCGTCGACCGGCGCGTGCTCGTCGGGCGCGATGTCGTCCGTCCAGGGCGTGCCGCGCACCGCGAAGCGCTCGCGGCGGATCTCGAGCGCCGCCCTGCGCGCGTCGGGCACGACCTGCGCGAGCCCCGTGCCGGCGACCGCGGCCCCGACGACGGCGAGGTTG
>DASSWM010000173.1:0-10350 GCA_035704865.1 Agrococcus sp. | reverse complement strand
GAGCACGCCGGTCGCGGCCAGCGCGCGCGTCAGCAGCCAGCCGGCGGCACCCGCGAGCAGCGCGCCCGAGACAGCGACGCACACGAGGTAGATCGTGAGGAACTCCGGCCCCTTCGCGAGGTTGCCCGAGGTGAACAGCTCGAGCACCCATGCCGCGACCGCCGCGCCGATGCCCGCGAGCATCGCGACCGGCAGGCCGAAGCGCCGGTAGGCGAACAGCAGGAAGACGAGCTCGGCGCCCAGCCCCTGCGCGACGCCTGCGTAGACGGTCTCGATCGACCACTGGCTGCCCAGCAGCATCGAGACGGTGGCTGCGAGCAGCTCGACGAACAGCGCGGCGCCCGGCTTGCGGATGATGAGCCCGCCGAGCACGCCGCCGATGAGCCAGATGCCGACGGCGAGGCCGCCGAAGCCGGGCGTCAGCGCGTCCAAGGCGCTGAACCAGACGTAGCCGACGCCGTTCCAGAGCACGAACAGCAGGCCCGTGGCGACGCCGAGCACGGCCGCGACGACGATGTCGACGACGCGCCAGCGACCGGTGCGGCGCTTGGCGGGCACGACGGATGAGGTGGATGCGGTGGTCATGATGTGCCTTTCACTCGGTGTGATGGCACGGGTTGGTGTCCTCCCTGCGCTGGCATGATCCAGATCAGGTTTGACGGTCGAAGGCTACGGCCTTCCTCTCAGCCCGGCGCACCGGACTCCCGTGTCGAGTGGCAGTCTAGCCCGCGCGCATGCGGCGGGCGGTCATAGGCTGGAGCGGTGCAAGATGCGAGCCCCGCGCAGCCGATCCGATCGTTCGTCGCCATCGGCGACAGCTTCACCGAGGGCGTGGGCGACGAGCTGCCCGACGGCAGCGTGCGCGGCTGGGCCGACTTCGTCGCCGCGGGGCTGGCCACGGCGCAGGGCGAGCCGGTGCGCTACGCGAACCTCGCGATCCGCGGCCGCAAGCTCGCCGGCATCCTGCACGAGCAGCTCGACGCGGCGATCGCGCTCGCGCCCGAGGCCATCAGCATCAACGGCGGCGGCAACGACATCATGCGGCCGCGCGTCTCGATCGACCACGTCGGTGAGCGGCTGGCCGAGGCTGCGCACCGCATCGCGGCAGCCGGCATCCGCCCCGTCCTGCTCTCGGGTGGCAACCCGAGCCAGGTGATGCCGATCGGCGCCGTCATGCAGCGTCGCGGCGACGCGCTCGCGCGGGCGGTCGAGTCGCGCATCGCCGACCTCGACGCGCCGTACGTCGACAACTGGGGCGACCCCGAGCTGCGCAGCCCGCGGTTCTGGTCGGTCGACCGCCTGCACCTCAACGCCGCCGGGCACGCGCACGTGGCGCGCAACGTGCTGCGCGCGCTCGGGCACGCGGCGCCGGAGGGCTGGCGCGACCTCGCGGGCGCGACGACCGCCGAGGGCCGCCGCGACCTGGGCTACTACCGCGAATACGTGCTGCCGTGGCTCGGCCGCCGCTTCACGGGCCGCTCGTCGGGCGACGGGCGCGACCCGAAGCTGCCGCAGCTCGTCGAGGTGCAGCCGATCGTCTGAGCCGCGACCGCGATAGGACGCGCGCAGCGCTGAGGGCCGCGGCGCATGCGCCGCGGCCCTCAGCCGTTCGTGACTCGTCAGCCGGTTCAGCCGGCGTCGACCAGCTGCTCCTTCAGGGAGTCGATCGCGCCCGCGAGCGTCTCGACGTGCATGCCCAGGCCCTCCGCGATCGCGTCGGCGGGCAGCTCGCCTGCCGAGATCTCCTCGAAGAACGCGCCCGCCGTGGGGCGGTAGTCGTCGAGGTTCATGAGCGCCTGGTCGGCAGCGGCCTGGTCGCCAGAGGCGATCGCGCCCGCGTAGTCGACGAAGTAGCCGATGTGCTCGCGCCACAGCTCGAGGAACGCCTCGCCGTTCTCGGCGCCGGCGAGCGAGCCGATCGCCTCGCTGAGCGCGACCGAGTTCGCGTCGAGCGTCGCCGCCGCGCCCTCGAAGGCGGGCGACTCGATGCCGCCCTCAGCCGTGTAGGCGGTGAAGACCGTGATGCCGGCGAGGTAGACGTGCTCCTGCAGCCCGGCCACGAGCTGCGAGCGCAGCGTGGACGCCTCATCCGAGACGTCGCCCTCGAGGCCCGCTGCGGCGGCGAGGCCGCCCGAGAGCACCTCAGCCGACATCACGACGTGGTGCGCCGCCTCCTGCAGGGTGTCGGTCGCGGTGGGCTCGCCCGCGGCGAAGGCGTCGATGGCCGCGCTGAGCGTCTCGACGTGCATCAC
Source organism: Agrococcus sp. (assembly GCA_035704865.1). Taxonomy (GTDB): domain Bacteria; phylum Actinomycetota; class Actinomycetes; order Actinomycetales; family Microbacteriaceae; genus Agrococcus. The sequence continues at coordinate 8,098 of DASSWM010000173.1, read as the reverse complement.
GAGGCTCTCGGCGACGGCGTCGGCGGGCAGCTCTCCCCCGGAGACCTGCTCGAAGAAGGCGCCGGCCTGCTCGGTGTAGCCCTCGAGGTTCGCCTGCGCCTCATCCGCTGCGGCCTGGTCGCCGCCCTTGACGGCGACGGCGTAGTCGACGAAGTAGCCGATGTGCTCGCGCCACAGCTCGAGGAACGCCGCGCCCTGCTCCTCGTCGGAGAGCGATGCGACGGCCTCGGAGAGGTCGACCGAGTTCGTGTCGAGCGCGGCGGCTGCCGCCTCGAACTGCGCCGAGTCGGGACCCGCGTGATAGGCGGTGGCCACGGCCATGCCGGCGAGGTAGACGTGCTCCTGCAGCAGCGCCGTGAGGTCTGCGCGCAGCGTCGCCGCGTCGGACTCGACATCGCCGGGGATGTCGAGGGCCGTGACGAAGCCGCCCGCGAGGGTCGTGGCCGTCATCGGCATGTGGCCGGCGGCCGTGCGGGCGTCGGCGAACGGATCGCCGGTGCCGCTGGGCTCGAGCATCGAGCCCGAGTCCATGGGCGTCTGGCCGGCCGACTCAGAGGTCTCGGGCGCCGCGCCCGGATCGCTCGGCGTCGAGCAGGCGCTCGCCCCGAGCATGACCGCGACGACGCCGATGCCGGCGGCGGTGCGGAGGATGGTGTGCTTCTGCATGGTGCGACTCCTTGGTGCACGGAGCGCGCTGCGCTCCTGTCGAGTGTGTGCACCGAGGGTTCGTCGCCCTCCGCGATCCAGATGGGAACGACATCAGATCGGGCCCGGGTGAGACCGCCGAGGCCGTCAGGCCGGGCGGTCGGGCCTGGGCGATCGGACCCGGGCGCTCAGGCCGGAACCGTCAGGCCGGCGCGGTCACGAAGTCGATGAGCTCCTCGACGCGGCCCAGCAGCGCCGGCTCGAGGTCGTTCCAGTCGCGCACGCGCGAGCGGATGCGCTGCCACGCCCGCCCGACGTCCTCCTGCGACTCGTGCGCCATGCCCAGCCGGGCGAGCGTGCCGCGCTTCCAGTCCTCGCCCTTCGGCACCTCGGGCCACGCCGCGATGCCGAGCCGCGCGGGCTTGACGGCCTGCCAGATGTCGATGAACGGATGCCCGACGATGCGCACGTGGGCACCGTGCGGGCCGCTCGTCACGGCCGCCGCGATGCGCGACTCCTTCGAGCCCTGCACGAGGTGGTCGAGCAGGATGCCCAGGCGCCGCTCCCGGGTGGGCGCGAACGCCGCGACGACGCCCGCCAGGTCGTCGGCGCCGTGCAGCGGCTCGACCACGACGCCCTCGACGCGCAGGTCGTGGCCCCACACCTGCTCGACGAGCTCGGCGTCGTGCACGCCCTCTACCAGGATGCGGCTGGGCAGCGCCACGCGCGCCCGGAGGCCTTCGACCGCGCGCGAGCCGGACGCCGTCCGCGTCGGGCCCGCCTGCTTCGCGGCGGCCGGCACGAGCTCCACCTCGGCTCCGTCGACGAGGAAGCCGCGCCCGAGCGGGAACGCTCGCACGCTGCCGCGACGGTCCTCGAGGTGCACGGAGCCCGCCTCGACGCGCACGACGGCCCCGACCCATCCGTCGTGCCGCTCGACGACGAGGCCGCGCGCCGCGGGGACGCGCTGCGGCGGTGCCGGCGCGCGCGCGGCCCTCGCCTCCGGCGAGAGCACGTCGCCGCCCCAGCTGTCCCAGTCCATGCGCACCGCACGATCCTAGGCTCGCGCCGAGCGGCCGGGGCGCTGGCACGCCGGGCGCGGCGCGGCGGCGCGGCGCACGCCAGGCGCACCGGCCGCCGCGGTGTCGGGCGCGGCTCAGCCGCGCAGCCGCGCGAGCGCGCGCAGCGCCTCGACGTCGCCCTGCACCAGGATGCGCGTGACGACCGACTCCTCCCAGCGCGCCAGCCCGTCGCGGATGCGCTCCGCGGGCCCGACGAGCGCGATCTCGTCGATGAGCCGCATCGGCACCGCCGCGATCGCCTCGGCCTTGCGGCCCGCGAGGTAGTGCTCCTGGATCTCGAGGCACTCCGCCTCGAAGCCCAGCCGCGCGACGGCGTCGAGGTGGAAGTTGGCGCCCTTCGCGCCCATGCCGCCGACGTAGAGCGCGATCATGGGGCGGAGCCGGTCGGCGGCCGCCTCGACGCTCTCGTCGACCACGATCGGCACCGGCACCGACACCTCGAAGGCATCGGCCGGCGGCAGCGCCGCGTCGCGCTTCGCGAAGCCCTCCGCCAGCAGCGCCCGCGCCTCCGCGTCGCTCGCGGGCGAGAAGAGGAAGGGCAGCCAGCCGTCGGCGATCTCGGCCGCGAGCGACGTGTTCTTCGGCCCCTCGGCGGCGAGGTGGATCGGGATGTGCTCCCGCACGGGGTGCAGCGTCGACATGAGCGGCTTGCCGAGCCCGGTCGTGCCCTCGCCCGTGCGCGGCAGCGGCAGCTGCGGCCCGGGCGCCGACACGGGCGCCTGCCGGGCCATGATGCTGCGCAGGATCGCGACGTACTCGCGCGTGCGCGCCAGCGGCTTCGGGAACGGCTGGCCGTACCAGCCCTCCACCACCTGCGGCCCGCTCACGCCGAGGCCGAGGATGACGCGCCCGCCGGAGAGGTGGTCGAGCGTCATCGCGGTCATCGCGGTCGACGCGGGGGTGCGCGCCGAGAGCTGGGCGATGCCGGTGGCGAGCCCGATGGTCGACGTCGCCGCACCCCACCACGCCAGCGGCGTGAACGCATCCGACCCGTACGCCTCCGCCGTCCACACCGAGTCGAAGCCGAGCCGCTCGGCCTCCTGCACCGCCTCGAGGGCGCCGGCGGGCGGGCCCGCCTTCCAGTAGCCGAGCATGTAGCCGTAGTCCATGCCCCGATCGTCGCACCTCGACGCACGGCGCCGGCCCGCGTTGTCGACGATCGACGACGCGCTGGCGCCGAGCGCGCCCTGCTTAGGCTGGCTCCATGGACTTCCGCATCTTCACCGAGCCCCAGCAAGGCGCCTCCTACGACGAGCTGCTCGCGGTCGCGCTGCGCACCGAGCAGCTCGGCTTCGACGGCTTCTTCCGCTCCGACCACTACCTGCGCATGGGCGACGGCGACCCCGGCTACGGACCGACGGATGCGTGGACGACGCTGGCAGGGCTGGCGCGCGACACCGACCGGATCCGGCTGGGCACGCTCGTCTCCTCCGTCACCTACCGGCTGCCGGGGATCCTCGCGGTGCAGGTCGCGAACGTCGACCAGATGTCGGGCGGCCGAATCGAGCTCGGGCTCGGCACCGGCTGGTTCGCGCAGGAGCACAGCGCGTTCGGCATCCCGTTCCCCGCCAGGCGCTTCGACCTGCTCGAGGAGCAGCTGGCGATCGTGACCGGGCTGTGGGAGACGCCGGCGGGAGCCCGCTTCTCGTTCGAGGGCGAGCACTACGCGCTCACCGACTCCCCCGCGCTGCCCAAGCCCGTGCAGGAGCGCATCCCCGTGATCGTCGGCGGCCTCGGGATGAAGCGCACGCCGCGACTCGCGGCCGAGTTCGGTGACGAGCACAACCTCTCGTTCCCGCCCCTCGAGCGCATCCGCCCGCTGTTCACCGCCCTCGACGAGGCGATCGAGCGTGCGGAGCGCACGAGGCCGGTCGTGCGCTCGGTCGCGCTCGTCGTCTGCGTCGGCGAGGACGAGGCGGCCTTCACGCGGCGCGCGGCTGCGATCGGGCGCGAGCCGGCGGAGCTGCGCGAGCACGGCGTCGCCGGCACGCGCGCCGAGGTCGAGGACCGGCTGGGCGCGCTCGCCGCGGTCGGCGTGGAGCGGGTCTACCTGCAGGCGCTCGACCTCACCGACCTCGACCACCTGGACGAGATCGCGTCGTTCGCCTCGGTCTGACGCCGCCTGCACAGCGAGAGAGGGCGGCCCGCAGGCCGCCCTCTCTGTGCCGATCCGAGTGTCAGGCCTCGGTGCGGCCGCGGTTCTTGGTGAGGAGTCCCCAGATGAGGAGGACGACGATGGCGCCGGCGATGGCGACGAGCCACGTCTCGATCGACCAGAACTCCTCGATGCCGACTCCGAAGAGCATCGAACCGATCCAGCCGCCGAGCAATGCGCCGACGACGCCAAGGATGAGAGTCATGATCCAACCGCCGCCCTGACGACCGGGAAGGATCAGCTTCGCGATCGCGCCGGCGATGAGGCCGAGGACGATCCAACCGAGAATGCCCATGTGATTGGTCCCTTCTCTTCACAGCGGTGCAAGGTGACTCCGCCGGGTCCCGCGCTCTGCGGGGGCCACTTCTGAGCGTACCCCGATTGCTGAAAATAGGCTGAGAGCACTATGTCAGACCTATGAATCCCGGGCCTGAATCAGCCGGGATTCACGCCTGGGCGCGCTCCAGCACGATCTCCCGCACCCGCGCCGCGTCGGCCTGGCCGCGCATCGCCTTCATGACCGCGCCGATGACCGCGCCGGCGGCCTGCACCTTGCCGTCGCGGATCTTCTGCAGCACATCCGGCTGCGCGGCGAGCGCCTCATCGACCGCGGCGACCAGCGCCGACTCGTCGGTGACCACCTTGAGGCCGCGGGCCTCCGCCACCTCGGCGGGGCTGCCCTCGCCAGCCATGACGCCTTCGAGCGCCTGCCTCGCGAGCCGGTCGGTGAGCGCGCCCTCGTCGACCAGGCGCTGCAGCTCGGCGACGTGGGCGGGCTCGACGAGCGTCGCCGCCTCGACGCCGCGCTCGTTGGCGACGCGGGCGATCTCGCCCGTCCACCACTTGCGCGCCGCCTGCGGTGCAGCACCGGCGGCGACGGTCGCGTCGACGAGGTGCAGCATGTCGCCGTTGACGACGTCCTGGAACTCCAGGTCGCTGAACCCCCACTCGGCCTTCAGGCGGCGCTTGCGGGCGACGGGCTGCTCGGGCAGCGCGGCGCGCAGCTCCTCCACCAGCTCGCGGCTGGGCTCGACCGGCAGCAGGTCGGGCTCCGGGAAGTAGCGGTAGTCGTCGGCGTCGGACTTGGGCCGGCCAGGGCTCGTCGCCCCGGTGTCCTCGTGCCAGTGGCGCGTCTCCTGCGTGATCGTGCCGCCGTCGGCGAGGATCGCCGCCTGCCGCTGGATCTCGTAGCGCACCGCGCGCTCGACCGAGCGCATCGAGTTGACGTTCTTCGTCTCGGTGCGGGTGCCGAGCTGCTGCGAGCCGCGCGGTCGCAGCGACACGTTCGCGTCGCAGCGCAGGTTGCCGCGCTCCATACGGGCCTCGGAGATCCCGAGCGAGAGCACGATGTCGCGGATGGCGCCGACGTAGGCCTTCGCGAGCTCGGGCGCGTCGTGCTCGGCGCCGAAGATCATGTGCGTGACGATCTCCACCAGCGGCACGCCGGCTCGGTTGTAGTCGACGAGCGAGTACTCAGCACCCTGGATGCGGCCGGTCGACCCGCCCACGTGCGTGAGCTTGCCGGCATCCTCCTCCATGTGGGCGCGCTCGATCGGCACCGTGAACTGCCGGCCGTTCGCGAGCTCGATCTCGACCTGCCCATCGAAGGCGATGGGCTCGTCGTACTGCGAGATCTGGTAGTTCTTCGGCGTGTCCGGATAGAAGTAGTTCTTGCGCGCGAAGCGGCACGCGGTCGCGATCTCGCAGCCGAGCGCGAGGCCGAGCGAGATCGAGTAGCGCACGGCCGTCTCGTTCGTGACCGGGAGGCTGCCGGGCAGGCCGAGGCTGAGCGGGTCGATGAGCGTATTGGGCGCTGCGCCGTGGAACTCCGGGTGGGCCGGGTTCGGCGCGGCCGAGAACATCTTGGTCTTCGTGCCCAGCTCGACGTGCACCTCGAAGCCGAGCACCGGCTCGAACAGCTCGAGCGCCTTGTCGAAGTCCATCAGCTTCGCCTTCATGCTGCGCCTCCTGCGAGCTCCGGTGCCTTGGTCATGAGGATGCCGCCCCAGCGGTCGGCGAGCAGCGACTCGATGGTCGCGCCCGCACGGTAGAGCCGCGCGTCCTCGAACATCGGGGCGAGCAGCTGCAGGCCGACGGGCAGTCCGTCGTCGCCGAGGCCCATGGGCAGGCCCATGCCGGGGATGCCCGCGAGGTTCGCGGGGATCGTGGTGATGTCGTTGACGTACATCGCCAGCGGGTCGTCGATCTTCTCGCCGATCTTGAACGCGGTGGTCGGCGCTGCCGGGCTGATCAGCAGGTCGGCCTGCTCGAACGCGGCGTCGAAGTCGCGCTGGATGAGCGTGCGCACCTTCTGCGCCGAGCCGTAGTAGGCGTCGTAGTAGCCGGCCGAGAGCGCGTAGGTGCCGAGGATGATGCGGCGCTTCACCTCCGCGCCGAAGCCGGCCTCGCGGCTGGCCGCCATGACGTCCTCCACCGTCTGTCCGGCCTGCTCGACGCGGAGGCCGAAGCGCACCGAGTCGAAGCGGGCGAGGTTCGACGATGCCTCGGCGGGCAGGATGAGGTAGTAGGCGGCGACCGAGTACGCGAACGACGGGCACGAGACCTCGACGACCTCGGCCCCCGCATCCGTCAGCACCTGCACGGTCTCCTGGAAGCGCGCCTGCACGTCGCTCGCGATGCCCTCGCTGTCGAGCTCCTTGACGACGCCGACCTTCAGCCCCGCGAGGCTGCCCGATGCCGCACCCTCGCGGGCGGCGGCGGTGAACGAGGGCCACTCGCGCTGCAGGCTGGTCGAGTCGTGCGGGTCGTGGCCGCCGATGACATCGTGGATGAGCGCCGAGTCGAGCACCGTGCGGGTCACCGGCCCGACCTGGTCGAGGCTCGAGGCGAGTGCGATCGCGCCGTAGCGGCTGACACCGCCGTAGGTGGGCTTGACGCCGACCGTGCCGGTGACCGCGGCCGGCTGGCGGATCGAGCCGCCGGTGTCGCTGCCGAGGGCGAAGGGCGCCTCGAAGGCGGCGACCGCAGCGGCTGAGCCGCCGCCGGAGCCGCCGGGGATGCGCTCGGTGTCCCACGGGTTGCGGGTGGGGCCGTAGGCGGAGTGCTCGGTGGAGGAGCCCATGGCGAACTCATCCATGTTGGTCTTGCCGAGCGCGACGAGGCCGGCGGCCTTCAGCCGGGCGACGACCGTCGCGTCGTAGGGCGGCACCCAGCCCTCGAGGATCCTCGAGCCTGAGGTCGAGGGCATGCCGATCGTGCAGAGCACGTCCTTGATCGCCACCGGCGCGCCGGCGAGCTCGTGCAGCTGCTCGCCGCTCGCGCGGCGCTCGTCGATCGCCTTCGCCTGCTCCAGCGCGCCGTCGTTGACGTGCAGGAACGCGTGGATCTCGCCGTCGACGGCGGCGATCCGATCGAGGTGGGCCTGCGTGGCCTCGACGCTCGACACCTCGCCGGCAGCGATCAGGGCGGCGAGCTCGTGGCCAGCCAGGCGGGTCAGATCGCTCGGTGCCTGCTCCATCACTGCTCCTCCCCCAGGATCGCCGAGACGCGGAAGCGCTCGCCGTCGTGGCTCGGTGCGCCCGCGAAGGCCTGCTCGTAGGTGAGCGTCTCGCCGACGACGTCCTCGCGCAGCACGTTGGCCATCGGCACCGGGTGGCTCGTGGCGGGGACGTCGTCGCCCGCGACCTCGCGGACGGTGGCGATGGCGTCGACGATCTGCGACAGCTCTGCCGTCAGGCTCGTCACCTCGTCGTCGGTGAGCGCGATGCGCGCGAGGCCAGCCAGATGCTGCACCTGCTCGCGAGTGATCTCGGACATGCGTCTCCGTGTCTCGTGGGCGGTCGTACGAGGTCTCGTGACGCGTCGCGCTCCGCGCGGCGGTCCTCGACCAGGAGTCCTCCGGGCTCACAGGCGTGAGCCGTACGGACTCCAATCCTATGGTCGCTGCAGCAGCAGCCAGGCCGCGGCGGCCCACAGCGCGGCTGCGGCGCCGATGCACCACCAGCGATGGTCGCTCGCGACCGCGAGCGCCTCGCGCACCACCGCGCCCGGGCGGTACGACGGGCGCGTCCACGCGCCGACGACCGTGCCGTCGAGCCCCGCGCGCGCCAGCAGGGCCGCCGTGCGATAGGCGTGGTACTCGCTCGTGACCACGACGAGCGGCGCGCGGCCCGGCCCCGTGATGAGCGTGCGCGAGCGCTCGAGGTTCTCACGCGTCGTGGTTGACGTCTCCTCGAGGTCGATGACGTCGGCCGGC
>DASSWM010000172.1:0-11698 GCA_035704865.1 Agrococcus sp. | reverse complement strand
TTCGAGCTGCGCGACCTCGGCTCGCTCAACGGCACCTATCACAACGGCGAGCGCGTCGAGCACGTCGTGCTGCGCGACGGGGCAGAGGTGCAGGTGGGCAAGTTCCGCCTCACCTTCTACCGCTCCCGTCTCGACCTCGAGCCACGCGCGTGAGCGCACAGGCGGCGAGGAAGCCCGCAGGGCTGCTCTCGATCGGCCAGGTGCTGGCGAAGCTCGGCCCCGAGTTCCCCGATCTGTCGCCGTCCAAGCTGCGCTTCCTCGAGGACCAGGGCCTCATCGCGCCGCAGCGCACCGCCTCCGGCTACCGCAAGTTCGACGCCGCCGACCTCGAGCGGCTGCGCTACATCCTGACGCTGCAGCGCGACCACTACCTGCCGCTCAAGGTCATCCTCGGCCACCTCGAGGACATCGACGCGGGCCGCACGCCGCAGATCCCGGGCGCCAACGTGCGCGTCGAGGCTCCCTCGATCCTGGGCGCCGAGCGCAGGCTCTCGCGCGCCGAGCTGCAGGCCGAGGCCGGCGCTTCGAAGCAGCTGCTCGCCGACGCCATCTCGGCCCAGCTCGTGCCCGGCGCCGAGCCCTTCGGCGAGGCCGCCGTGCAGTCGCTCAAGGCGCTCGTCGAGCTGCAGCGCTTCGGCATCGAGCCGCGCCACCTGCGCGGCATGCGCCAGTCGGCGCAGCGGGAGGCGGCCCTCATCGAGTCAGCGCTCAAGCCCATGCGGGGCCGCAGGGAGACCGGCAGCCAGGCCAAGGCGGCCGAGGCTGCGCGCGATCTCGCGAGCCACATCCAGTCGGTGCGCGACCTGCTCATGCGCGACGCGCTCGGCGCCTGATCCGGATGCCGGCCTCTGGCGCGTCCCTGTCCCTCGTGGGCGGCAGGGCGTAGACTCGCCTCGACACGCCGCGCCGATCGCAGGTTGCACGGAGTCGGAGCGTCGGGTCGCTACGGTGGGGCCAACACTCAACTGCTACTTGAAGGTTGAGCCCAGCACAGCGGAAGGGACGGCCATGCGCGAGAGCGGCGGCGAAGCAGACCAGAGCGGCACCGTGCACGGCAGCCAGGGCCGCTACGACCTCGGTCTGCTGTTCACCGACGGCCTCCCGCAGGAGGAGGACGCCGTGGGCTACAAGGGCGCCATCGCTGCCGACGCCGCCGGCATCACCTACCGCCAGCTCGACTACTGGGCCCGCACGGGTCTCGTCGAGCCGACCGTGCGCCCCGCGAAGGGCTCGGGCAGCCAGCGCCTCTACTCCTTCCGCGACATCCTCGTGCTCAAGCTCGTGAAGCGCCTGCTCGACACCGGCATCTCGCTGCAGCAGATCCGCATCGCCATCCAGCAGCTCCACGACGCGGGCGTGCGCGACCTCACCCAGACCACGCTCATCTCCGACGGCGCGAGCGTCTACCTCTGCACCTCGAGCGACGAGGTCATCGACCTCCTCGGCCGCGGCCAGGGCGTGTTCGGCATCGCGGTCGGCAAGGTGCTGCGCGAGGTCGAGACGCAGCTCATCGAGCTCGAGGTCACGCCGGTCGACCAGCTGCCCGTCGACGAGCTCGCCGCCCGGCGCGCGCGCAGGAGCCGCACCGCCTGAGCGGAGCCGCGCAGCCAGTGACGCTCCGGCTCGCCCTGCCGTTCACCGGCGCGTGGCGCGCCGAGATGAGTCCCGCCACGCGCGTGCCGAGCCACGGCACGCACGCCTTCGGCCTCACGCACTCGGTCGACTTCGTCGGCATCGACGCGCGCGGCAGGTCGGCGCCGCGCACCGCGCGCTCGCTCGTGGCCGTCGAGCCGCCCGAGCGCTTCGTCGGCTTCGGCCGGCCGATCCTCGCACCCGTGTCGGGCACGGTCGTCGAGACGCACGACGGCGAGGCGGATGCGGGCGGTCGCCGCTCGCCCGTCACGCTCGTGCCGTTCGCGCTCACCCAGGCAGGCAGGCTGCGGCAGGGGCTCGACGCCATCGCCGGCAACCGCGTCGTGATCGCGATCGACCGGGACTCGGAGCAGCAGTCCGGCGCAGCGGGCGCGCCAGGCGGGGCGCAGGGAGCGGCGTCGCGACACGGGGCGCAGGGAGCGGCGGCGCCGGGCGGGCCGTTCGTCGCGCTGCTGCACCTGCGGCGCGGATCGCTGCGCGTGCGGGTCGGCGACCGCGTCCGCACGGGGGAGCCGGTCGCCGAGTGCGGCGGCTCCGGCAACTCGACCGAGCCGCACCTGCACCTCCAGGTCACCGACTCGCTCGACTGGCCGAGCGCATCCGGCATCGCCTTCGAGCTCGGCCCCTACCGGCGACTCGCCGACGGCGCGGTCGTCGAGCGCGGCATGCCGCGCACGGGGGAGCGCATCGCCGCGCTGTGATCGCGTCGCGAGGGTGCCCTCGCAGCGGCTACGGCTTGTCGGGCTTCCGCTCGTCCTCGCCCTGCGCGGCCTCCGCCTCGGCGGCAGCGGCCTCCTCGAGCTCCGCAGCAGCGGTCGCGTCGACCGCGGCGGTGGGCGCCGGCACCTTGCGACCGGATGCGGCCTCGTCGCCCATGCGGCCGGCCGAGGTCAGCACCGTCTGCAGCAGCTCGTCGAACTGCAGCGCCATCTCCTGCGCGCCCTCGCCGGGCCACACGTGCAGCGGCCGGGCGGCGCCCTGCGCCTGCTGCATCGACGTGCGCTCGGGCAGCACCGTGTCGAGCACGAGCGGGCCGAACATGTCCTTGAGCTCCTGGATGCGGTACTGGTGCTCGAGCGACTGCGGGCGGGCCCGGTTGACGACGATGCCCAGCGGCTGCAGGCGCGGGCTCAGGCCGCGGCGGATCTCCTCGATCGCGCGCAGCGCGCGGTCGGCGGCCGCGACCGAGAACAGGCCGGGCTCGGTCACGACCATCACGCGGTCGGACGCGGCCCAGGCGGTGCGGGTGAGCGCGTTGAGGGAGGGCGCGCAGTCGACGAGCACGAGGTCGTAGTCGTTCTCGACGGTCGTGAGCGCCGTCTCGAGCTTCCAGATGTCCTTGATCGTCGGATGCGGGCCGTCGAAGTTGATGGCCGAGGGGGAGCCGATGAGCACGTCGATCGTGCCGCCGTGACCCTGCGTCCAGCCCGAGGGGGAGATCGCCTGCTGGACGACCTTGTCCTTCGGGTTGGAGAGCACATCGGCGATGTTGAGCCTGCCCTCGATCTCGATGTCCATCCCCGTCGAGGCGTCGGACTGAGGGTCGAGGTCGACCACGAGCGTGCGGAGGCCCTTCGCGAACGCGGCGGAGGCGAGACCGAGCGTCACCGTGGTCTTGCCGACGCCGCCTTTGAGGGAGCTGATCGAGAGTACGTGCACGGCGGCCAAGCCTAGCGGCACTAGATTGGAGCAACCGTGCCGCCACTCCCGGAGGGTCTCTGCATGTTCCAGAAGCTGCTCGTCGCCAATCGCGGCGAGATCGCCATCCGTGCGTTCCGCGCGGCCAACGAGCTCGGCATCCGCACCGTCGCCGTCTTCGCGCACGAGGACCGCAACTCGCTGCACTGCCAGAAGGCCGACGAGGCCTACCAGATCGGTGAGCCCGGCCGCCCGGTGCGCGCCTACCTCACCGTGAGCGAGATCATCCGGGTCGCGAAGGACGCCGGCGCCGACGCCATCTACCCCGGCTACGGCTTCCTGAGCGAGAACCCCGAGCTCGCGACCGCGGCCGCCGAGGCCGGCATCACGTTCGTCGGCCCGGGCGCGTCGGTGCTCGCGATGGCGGGCAACAAGGTGACGGCGAAGGAGCACGCGATCTCCGCCGGCGTGCCCGTGCTCGCCTCGAGCCCGGCAACGACCGACCTCGACGTGCTGCTGGCCGCCGCGGACGAGATCGGCTTCCCGGTGTTCTGCAAGGCCGTCGCCGGCGGCGGCGGGCGCGGCATGCGCCTGGTCGAGCGCCGCGAGGAGCTGCGCGACGCGCTCGAGGCCGCCATGCGCGAGGCCGACAGCGCGTTCGGCGACGCCACGATGTTCATCGAGCAGGCCGTCGTGCGGCCGCGCCACATCGAGGTGCAGATCCTCGCCGACGCGAGCGGCGAGACCGTGCACCTGTTCGAGCGCGACTGCTCGGTGCAGCGCCGCCACCAGAAGGTCGTCGAGCTCGCGCCGGCGCCCAACCTGAGCGACGAGACCCGCGAGCAGCTCTACCGCGACGCCGTCGCCTTCGCGCGCTCGATCGGCTACGTGAACGCCGGCACGGTCGAGTTCCTGCTCGAGACCGCGGGCGAGCGCACCGGTGAGCACGTGTTCATCGAGATGAACCCGCGCATCCAGGTGGAGCACACCGTCACCGAGGAGATCACCGACGTCGACCTGGTCGCGAGCCAGCTGCGCATCGCGGCGGGGGAGACGCTCGAGCAGCTGGGGCTCACGCAGGACCGCATCACGATGCACGGCGCGGCGCTGCAGTGCCGCGTGACCACGGAGAACCCCGCCGACGGCTTCCGGCCCGACACGGGCCGCATCACGGCCTACCGCTCGCCCGGCGGCGCGGGCGTGCGCCTCGACGGCGGCACGATCAACCCCGGCACCGAGGTCAGCCCCCACTTCGACTCGATGCTCGCGAAGGTCACGTGCCGCGGCCGCGACCTCGACACCGCCATCCGCCGCGCCCACCGCGCGGTGAGCGAGTTCCGCATCCGCGGCGTCGCCACGAACATCCCCTTCCTGCTCAACCTGCTCGACGACGAGGAGTTCCGCGCCGGCGACGTCTCGACGCACTTCATCGACGAGCACCCGGGGCTCACGCGCATCAACCCGCCGAAGGATCGCGCCTCGAAGGTGCTCGCGTGGCTCGCCGACGTCACGGTCAACAAGCCCAACGGCGAGGCCGACGGCGTCATCAACCCCGCCATCAAGCTGCCGGCGATCGACCTCGAGGCGCCCGCGCCCGACGGCGAGCGTCAGCGGCTGCTCGAGCTCGGTCCCGAGGGCTGGGCGAAGGCGCTGCGCGAGCGCACGTCGCTCGCGGTCACCGAGACGACCTTCCGCGACGCGCACCAGTCGCTGCTCGCGACGCGCGTGCGCACCGCCGACCTCGTCGCCGTCGCGCCGCACGTCTCGCGCATGACGCCGCAGCTGCTGTCGATGGAGGCGTGGGGCGGCGCGACCTACGACGTCGCGCTGCGCTTCCTGGGCGAGGACCCGTGGGAGCGGCTCGCCCGCGTGCGCGAGGCGATGCCCAACGTGCCGCTGCAGATGCTGCTGCGCGGCCGCAACACCGTGGGCTACACGCCCTACCCGACCGAGGTCACGACCGCGTTCGTCGAGGAGGCGGCCGCGACCGGCATCGACGTGTTCCGCATCTTCGACGCGCTCAACGACGTCGACCAGATGCGCCCCGCGATCGACGCGGTGCTCGGCACCGGCTCGACGGTCGCCGAGGTGGCGCTGTGCTACTCGGGCGACTTGCTGAACCCCTCCGAGGACCTCTACACGCTCGACTACTACCTGCGGCTCGCCGAGCGCATCGTCGACGCGGGCGCGCACGTGCTCGCGATCAAGGACATGGCGGGCCTGCTGCGCGCGGGCGCCGCGACGACGCTCGTGAGCGCGCTGCGCGAGCGCTTCGGCCTGCCCGTGCACCTGCACACGCACGACACCGCGGGCGGCCAGCTCGCGACGCTGCTCGCCGCCTCGGCCGCGGGCGTCGACGCCGTCGACGTCGCGAGCGCGCCCATGGCCGGCACGACGAGCCAGCCGTCGCTCTCGGCGCTCGTCGCCGCCGTCGCGCACACCGAGCGCGACACGGGGCTCTCGCTCGAGGCGGTCTCCGACCTCGAGCCCTACTGGGAGGCGGTGCGCCGCCTCTACAAGCCGTTCGAGTCGGGCCTGCCCGGCCCCACCGGGCGCGTCTACCGCCACGAGATCCCCGGCGGCCAGCTCTCCAACCTGCGCCAGCAGGCCATCGCGCTCGGCCTCGCGGACGACTTCGAGAAGATCGAGGACTGGTACGCGGCCGCGTCGCGCATCCTCGGCCGCCCCACGAAGGTCACGCCCTCGTCGAAGGTCGTGGGCGATCTCGCGCTGCAGCTCGTCGCGCAGGGCGTCGACCCCGACGACTTCGAGCGCGACCCGCGCAAGTACGACATCCCCGACTCCGTCATCGGCTTCATGGCGGGCGAGCTGGGCGATCTGCCGGGCGGCTGGCCCGAGCCGTTCCGCTCGAAGGTGCTCGAGGGCAGGCAGGTCGACATCTCGGTCAAGCCGCTCGAGCCCGAGCACGCCGCACGGCTCGTCGAGCCGGGCGCCGACCGCCGCGACGCGCTCAACGAGCTGCTCTTCGCCGGGCCCACGAAGGCCTTCAAGGAGAGCAGGGCGCAGTACGGCGACCTCTCGGTCGTCGACACGATCGACTACCTCTACGGCATGCAGCACGGCGAGGAGCACACCGTCGGCATCGGCCGCGGCGTCACCCTCAACGTCGAGCTCGAGGCGGTCGGCGAGCCCGACGACGCCGGCCTCGTCACCGTCATGACCGTGCTCAACGGCCAGCTGCGCCCCGTCTACGTGCGCGACCGCTCCGTGAAGGTCGACAAGCCGCAGGTGGAGAAGGCGGATGCGTCGGTGCCCGGACAGGTCGCGGCTCCCTTCGCGGGGGCGGTCACCGTCAAGGTCGCCGAGGGCGACACGGTCGCCGCGGGCGACGCGATCGCCACGATCGAGGCCATGAAGATGGAGGCCGCGATCACGACGCCGGTCGCGGGCACGGTCGAGCGGCTCGCGCTCTCGGGCACGATGCAGGTGCAGGCCGGCGACCTCCTCGTGGTGGTGAAGCCGGCGTGAGCGTGCGGGAGATCCGGGTCTTCGGCGACCCGGTGCTGCGCGAGCGCGCCGCGCCCGTCGACCCGGCCGCGTCCGCGACCGCGGCGCTCGTGCAGGACCTGCTCGACACGGTGCGGCTGCCCGGCCGCGCCGGCGTCGCCGGCTGCCAGATCGGCGTCGCGAAGGCCGCCTTCTCCTACAACGTCGACGGCGAGGTCGGGTACGTGCTCAACCCGCGCATCGACGAGGTGCGCGGCGAGCCCGAGCTGGTCGACGAGGGCTGCCTGTCGGTGCCGGAGCTCGGCTTCCCGACCCCGCGCCACCCGTACTGCCGCGTCATCGGCGTCGACCTCGACGGCCACGAGGTCGTGCTCGAGGGCGAGGGGCTCATGGCGCAGATGCTGCAGCACGAGATGGCGCACCTCGACGGCAAGCTCTACCTGCAGGCGCTCGAGAAGGACATGCGCTCGCTCGCGATGGCCGAGGTGCGGAAGGCCGACTGGTACTGAGCCCCCTCCCGCGCGGCCGCACCAGGCTGCGCCGGTGCGCGCCGTACCGCGCGCAGACGACGGATGCCCCGGGTCGCGACCCGGGGCATCCGTCGTCCGTCCGTGCTCGGGACGGTCAGCGCAGCATCACTCGCCGACGTCGTGCGCCGTCGAGTTCGAGGCGTAGATGTCGTCGATCTGCGAGGAGAAGTCCTTCAGG
The DNA here is from genome assembly GCA_035704865.1 of Agrococcus sp. Taxonomy (GTDB): domain Bacteria; phylum Actinomycetota; class Actinomycetes; order Actinomycetales; family Microbacteriaceae; genus Agrococcus. Next base: position 4,231 of record DASSWM010000172.1, on the reverse strand, counting down.
ATGTTGTGCCGCTTGATCGACATCTTCGGCGTCAGGTGCCCGTTCGCCTCGACGAACTCGACCGGCAGGATCGCGAACTTGCGCACGGACTCGGCACGCGAGACGAGCTTGTTCGCGCGGCGGATGGCGCTGCGCACCTCCTCGATCACGGCGGGGTCGTTCGCGGCCTGCTCGAGCGACATGCTCTTGTCGTGCCCGTGGTTCTCGAGCCAGGTCGCGAGCATCTCGCCGTCGAGCGTGATGAGCGCGGCGATGAACGGCTTCTGGTCGCCGATGACGACGGGCTGGCCGATGATCGTGTTGGAGCGGATCGGGTCCTCGAGCGTGTTCGGCGCGACGTTCTTGCCGCTCGCCGTGACGATGAGCTCCTTCTTGCGACCTGTGATCGTGAGGTAGCCGTCGGCGTCGAGCGAGCCGATGTCGCCGGTGTGGAACCAGCCGTCCTCGGTGAACGACTCGTTCGTCGCCTGCTCGTTCTGCCAGTAGCCGGCGAACACCGCGATGCCCTTGCCGAGCACCTCGCCGTCCTCTGCGATCTTCACGCCGTTGCCGGGCAGCGCGGGCCCGACCGTGCCGATCTTGAACTTGTCGGGCACGTTCACCGTCAGCGGGGCGGTGGTCTCCGTGAGGCCGTAGCCCTCCAGGATGCGGATGCCGAGCGAGCGGTAGAAGTGGGCGAGGAACGTCGACAGCGGCGCCGAGCCCGAGACGGCGTACTCGACCTTGCCGCCGAGCGCGACCTTGAGCTTCGAGAGCACGAGCCGGTCGAACAGCGCGAAGCGCAGCTTGAGGCCCAGCGGCACGTGGCCGGCGTCGAGCGCCTTCGAGTGCTCGACGGCCGTGTGCGCGGCGGCGCGGAAGATCTTGCCCTTGCCGCCGGCCTCCGCCTTCTGCTCGCTCGCGTTGTAGACCTTCTCGAACACGCGCGGCACGGCGAGGAAGAAGGTGGGCCGGAAGGAGCCCATGGAGGGCAGCAGCTGCTTCGTGTCGGACTGGTGGCCCACGCGCACGGCGGATGCGATGCCGAGCACCGAGATGAAGCGCGCGAACACGTGCGCCTGCGTCACGAACAGCAGCGTCGACGAGCCGGGTCCGACGACGTCCTTCATCTCCACCGCGGCGTTGCGGCAGAGCTCGACGAAGTTCGAGTGGGTCAGCATCGTGCCCTTCGGGCGGCCCGTGGAGCCCGAGGTGTAGATGAGGGTCGCGAGGTCGCTGCCCTTGGCGAGCGCGCGGCGGCGCTCGATCTCGTCGTCGGGCACGTCCTTGCCCTGCTCGACGAGCCGGTCGAGGTCGCCGCGGTCGATGCGCCACACGTCGCTGATCGAGGGCAGGTCGCCGTGCGCCTCGTCGAAGCGCGAGACGAGGTCGGCGTCCTCGAGGATCACGCGGGTCGCGCCGCCGTCGGAGAGGATCCACTGGATCTGCGACGGGGCGGAGGTCTCGTAGACGGGCACCATGCGCGCGCCGGCGTACCAGAGCGCGAAGTCGACGAGCGAGAACTCGTAGCGCACCTTGCACAGGAAGCCGACCGTGTCGCCGGGCTGCACGCCTGCGGCGACGAAGCCCTTCGCGAGCGCGACGACCTGCCGGCGGAACTCCGTGCTGGAGATGTCTCGCCAGCCGTCGCCCTCCGGCACGGCGAACAGCGGTGCGTCCGGGTGCTGCCGGACGGTGTCCTCGAGCAGGTCGGTGACGTTCGCCTCGGGGTCGGGGGCGACGACGGGCGGGACGACGCCCTCGGGGATGGTGAGCTCAGGCACTGGGACTCCTTCGGCGTTCGTGCGTTGGGCCCATCCTACGGTCGAGCATCGGCCGCTCCGCACCCGCGACGCATGTCTGTAGGAGGCATCACACTGCCCTAGGCTCGGTGCGGTACGGAGGTGCGATGTTCTACTGGCTGCTGCGGCACTGGGTCGTTGGCCCGTACATGACGCGCGTGTTCCGGCCGTGGGTCGCGGGCATCGAGCACATCCCCGAGCACGGCGGCGCGATCATCGCCGGCAACCACCTCTCGGTCATCGACTCCTTCCTCATGCCGCTCGTGCTCGACCGCCGCGTCTACTTCCTCGCGAAGTCCGACTACTTCAACGGCAAGGGCCTCAAGGGCAGGCTCATGCGCTGGTTCTTCCTGGGCGTCGGGCAGCTGCCGATGGATCGCTCCGGCGGCGCGAAGAGCTCGCAGAGCCTCGACGCCGCGCTGCAGAAGCTGCAGGAGGGCCAGCTCATCGGCATCTACCCCGAGGGCACCCGCAGCCCCGACGGCAAGCTCTACCGCGGCCGCACCGGTGTCGCGCGCATGGTGCTCGACGCGCGCGTGCCCGTCATCCCGTGCGTCATGGTCGACACCGAGAAGGTGATGCCGATCGGCCGCAGGCTGCCGCGCGTGGGCAGGATCGGCATGATCTTCGGCGAGCCGCTCGACTTCTCGCGCTACTACAACCTCGAGGGCGACCGCTTCGTGCTGCGCTCGATCACGGACGAGATCATGGTCACGCTCAACCGCATCTCCGACCAGGAGTACGTCGACGTCTACGCGTCGAGCGTGAAGGCGAAGGTCGAGGCCGAGCGCAAGGCGCTCGCCGCGCGCGGCTGAGCCGCATCGACCCGGCGCTAGACTTGACCCCGGCGCACTCGGCGCCGCACGAGCATTGAGGCACGCATGACTGACACGATCGCGATCCCGGACTTCATGGAGCACCGCTCCATCGAGCAGGGTCTCGACGCGTATCGATCGCTGCCGGTCAAGCAGCAGCCCGCGTGGCAGGACGAGGCCGCGATCGAGCAGGTGCGTCGCGAGCTGCGCAGCGCGCCGCCGCTCGTGTTCGCCGGCGAGGTCGACATGCTGCGCGAGCGGCTCGCAGCCGCGGCGCGCGGCGAGGCGTTCCTGCTCCAGGGCGGCGACTGCGCCGAGACCTTCGCGGGTGCGACGGCCGACAACATCCGCAACCGCGTCAAGACGATCCTGCAGATGGCGGTCGTGCTCACGTACGGCGCCGCGATGCCCGTCATCAAGATGGGCCGCATGGCGGGCCAGTTCGCCAAGCCGCGCTCGAGCGACACCGAGACGCGCGGCGACCTGACGCTGCCCGCGTACCGCGGCGACATCGTCAACGGCTACGACTTCACGCCCGAGTCGCGCGCCGCCGACCCGCAGCGCATCCTGCGCGGCTACCACATGGCCGCCTCGACGCTGAACCTCGTGCGCGCGTTCACGCAGGGCGGGTTCGCCGACCTGCGGCAGGTGCACTCCTGGAACAAGGGCTTCGCGCAGAACCCCTCGTTCGCCCGGTACGAGGCGCTCGCGGGCGAGATCGACCGCGCCGTGCGCTTCATGGAGGCCGCGGGCGCCAACTTCGACGAGCTCAAGGGCGTCGAGTTCTTCACCGGCCACGAGGGCCTGCTGATGGACTACGAGCGCCCCATGACGCGCATCGACTCGCGCACGGGCCTCGCCTACAACACCTCGAGCCACTTCCAGTGGATCGGCGAGCGCACGCGCGACCTCGACGGCGCGCACGTCGACTTCTTCTCCCGCGTGCGCAACCCCATCGGGGTGAAGCTCGGCCCGACCACGACGCCCGCCGACATGGCGGCGCTCGTCGACCGGCTCGACCCCGAGCGCGAGCCCGGCCGCCTCACCTTCATCACCCGCATGGGCGCAGGCAGGATCCGCGACGTGCTCCCTGGGCTGCTCGAGGCGTCGAAGTCGCTCGAGTCGACGCCGCTGTGGGTCACCGACCCCATGCACGGCAACGGCATCACGACGAAGAACGGCTACAAGTCGCGCCGCTTCGACGACGTGGTCGACGAGGTGCGCGGCTTCTTCGACTCGCACCGCATGGCCGGCACGTTCCCGGGCGGCATCCACGTCGAGCTCACGGGCGACGACGTCACCGAGTGCCTCGGCGGCGCGGAGGACATCGACGAGCTCGCGCTCGAGACCCGCTACGAGTCGCTGTGCGACCCGCGCCTGAACCACATGCAGTCGCTCGAGCTCGCGTTCCTGGTCGCCGAGGAGCTGCGCGCCGCGCCGCGACCCGTCGCGGGGGGCTGACGCGCGACCGACGCCCGGCGACTGACACCGGCCGCCTGACGCCGGCGACTCGACGCAGCCTTCGCTAGAAGACGGCGAAGACGACGATCGTTGAGTTGCGGATCTGGAACGAGCCGCCCTCCGGGTCCGTGCCCGTGACGATCGCCAGACCGTTGTCCCACTGGTCCTCGGGGA
>DASSWM010000171.1:0-6281 GCA_035704865.1 Agrococcus sp. | reverse complement strand
TGCAGGATCTCGTGCTGGCCCGCCGGCCGGACACGGTGTGCCACGACCTCGACGACGCGCCCGCCGGCGTCGACGCGTGGCTGCTGGGCTCCGGGCAGGACGCGCGCGAGCGCGATCCCGCGCTGCGCTCGCTGCTCGTCGAGGTGCTCGGCAGCGGAGCGCCGTGCGTCGTCGACGCGGGCGCGCTCGATCTCGTCGGCCGCCATGCCGGGCCCGTCGTCGTGACGCCGCACGCCCGGGAGCTCGCGCGCATGCGCACGGCGCTCGGCCTCGACGGCGACGGCGAGCCGGAGCGCGCCGTCGCCGCCGCGCAGGTCGCGCGGGCGATCGCTGCGGTCGTGGTCGCGAAGGGGACGCCGACGCTCGTGGTCGATGCCGATGGGTCGACGACGGCGGTCGAGCCGCCGACGCACCGGCTCGCCACCGCCGGCACGGGCGACGTGCTCGCGGGCATCCTGGGCGCGGTCGCGGCGGGGAGCGCACGAGCTGCCGCGGATGCGGGTGCGCTCGCGTCGATGGCCGTGCAGGCCGTGCGGCTGCACGGCGAGGCTGCCGCGCTCGCGGCCGCGGGCGGCAGGCCCATCACGGCCCTCGATGTCGCGCGGTCGCTGCCGGACGCCGTGGCGGCAACGGCCGGTCGGTGACGCGCTGATCCGCCGACGCGTCAGTCGGCGATCGGGCGCAGGAACCCGCACAGCACGAGCTCGCGCACGCGCGGCAGCAGGTCGGCGGCGAGCACGTGCTCGTCCACCTCCAGCAGCCCCGCGATCGCCGCGATGAGCCTGCCGATCGCGAGCTCGCCGTCGCATGCGCCGACGAGCGCCGCGAGCGCCGTGTCGACCGAGAGCGAGCGGGCGAGCGCACCGCCCTGCCGCAGCTCGATCACGTTCGGGCCGGCCGCGCCCGGCAGCTGGTGGCGCGCCTCGGTGACGTCCGGCGCCGTGACGAGGTGCTCGGCGGCGAGTGCGTCGTCGTCTAGGCCCGCGAGCCACGCGGCATCGTCGAACGCGGCCACCAGGTGCCCGCCCACGTGCTCGAGCTGCACGGCGTGGGGGATCCGCTCGAAGCGCGCGAGGCTCGGGACGGCCTGCGCTGCCGTCTCGGGCTCCGCACCGGCCTCCGCACCGGCCTCCGCACCGGACGCCGCACCGGACGCCGCCTCCGCAGCCCCGTCGGTCGTCGTCGCCGCGGCGGGCAGGCGGAGCGCGAGCCAGCCCATGCCGATCGCGGTCACGCCGCGCGCCTCGAAGTCGTCGAGCCAGGCGTCCATGAGCCGGTCGTGCTCGGGATCGCGGGGGAGCGTGCCGCCGTCGCGCAGCCAGAGCTCGGCGTAGCGCACCGGCGGGAGCGACTCCCGTTCGATCGCCCACGCGTCGAGCGCGGCGCCGGCGAGCCATCCGCGCACGCGCTCGAGCCCCTGCGCGTCGCCCTGCGCCTCCCAGTTGCCGAGCAGGCGAGCGCTCCCGCCCGGTGCGAGGTGGTCGCCGATCCCGCCGACGACGGATGCCATGAGCGCATCGCCCGCGAGACCGCCGTCGCGGTACTCGAAGGCGGGCACGCCGACCGCGCGCGGGGTGATGACGAACGGCGGGTTCGTGGCGATGAGGTCGAAGCGCTCGCCGACGACCGGCTCGTAGAGGGAGCCGAGGCGGGTCTCGACGCCGTCGACGCCGTTGAGCGCCGCGTTCAGCCGCGTGAACCACAGCGCCCGCTCGGAGACGTCGGTCGCGACCACCCGCTCGGCGATGCGGCGCACGTGCAGCGCGATCACGCCGCAGCCGGTGCCGAGATCGAGCGCCGCGGCGACCGGGGCCTGCGGCAGCAGCGCTGCGAGCGTGCGGGCGGCGCCGCCCACCCCCAGCACGTGGTCGGGCCGCAGCGGCCAGACGCCCGCGAGCTCGTCGAGGTCGCTCGCGATCCACCACTCGCCCGCTCCGCGCGCGTCGCGGAAGGCGTGGGCGCGGACGGTCACGAGCGGGGCGATGCGGTCGCCGCGGTGCTCGGCGACGCCGAGCGCGACCGCGCCCTGCGCGCCCAGCGCCGGCAGCGCATCCGTCAGCTCCGCCTCCGGCACCGCGTCGCCCAGCCAGAGCGCCCGCAGCAGCGTCGACAGCGGACCGGGCCGCCGGGATGCGGCGCGTCGCGCGGGCTCGGCGAGCATGCGGGAGAGGGCGTCGTGCGCGTCATCGCCGACGAGCGCGCGAACGCCCTCGTGCGTGTATCCCGCGGCTGCGAGATCACGGGCGAGGGCGTCGACGAGCGAGGAGTCCATCCCACCAGTCTGGCGGACCCGGCTGCCGGGCCGCGCGAGCGTCGGCCGGGCCCCGCGCGGACCGCGGCCGACGCAGGTCAGGCCTCGGTGCCCTCGATCCTCGGCGTGTGGAACGTGCCGCCGAAGACGCGCTCCGAGGCGCCGACCCGGTCGAGGTAGGGCGTGATGCCGCCCATCTGGAACGGCCAGCCGGCGCCCAGGATCATGCACAGGTCGATGTCCTCGGCGGCCGCGACCACCTCGTCGTCGAGCATGCGCTTGATCTCGTCGGCCAGGCCGTCCTCGATGCGCAGGCGCAGCTCGTCGACGCTCAGCGGCTTCGCTCCCGCCGGCGTGTGCTTCGCGACGATCTTGCGGGCGCGCTTGTCGATGCCCTTCGACTCGCCCTTCGCGTCCTTGTCGAGCAGCACGCCCGCCTCGGCGAGCTCGTGCAGCGCCTTGGACTCGAAGAAGCGATCCGGGAAGGCGCCGTGGTGCGTGTCGAGCACGTGCGCGCCCACCTTGAGGCCGACGAGGTCGAGCAGCACGAACGGGTCCATCGGGAACCCGAACGCGCGCTGCGCCGCGACGACGTCCTCGAACGAGGTGCCCTGCTCGACCGCGTGCATGGCCTCGCCGAGCAGCTTCGCGAGCACGCGGTTGACCACGAAGCCCGGGGTGTCGCGCGTGATGACCGCGTTCTTCTTCAGGTCCTTCGCGACGCGCATCGCGGTCGCGAGGGTCGCGTCGTCGGTCGAGGGCGTCTTCACGACCTCGATGAGCGGCATGACCGCGACCGGGTTGAAGAAGTGGAAGCCCACGAGGCGCTCGGGGTGCGCGAGCTTCGCGCCGATCTGCTCGACGGAGAGGCTCGAGGTGTTCGTCGCCAGCACGGCGGTCTCGGAGAGGTGCGGCTCGACCTCGGCGAAGACCTGCTGCTTGACGCCCAGCTCCTCGAAGACGGCCTCGATCACCCAGTCGCAGTCGGCGAAGTCGGCCTTGTCGACCGTGCCCGAGATGAGCGCCTTGAGGCGCTGCTGCTCGTCGGTCGAGACGCGCCCCTTGCCGGCCAGCGCGTCGATCTCGCCGTGGATGCCGGCCACCGCCTTGTCGACGCGCGCCTGGTCGAGGTCGGTGATGACGACGGGCACCTGCAGGCGGCGCACGAACAGCAGCGCGAACTGGCTCGCCATGAGCCCTGCGCCGATGATGCCGACCTTCGAGACCCGCTTCGCGAGCTCCTTGTCGGGAGCGCCGGCCGGGCGCTTGGCGCGCTTCTGCACGAGGTTGAAGGCGTAGATCGACGCGACGAACTGGTCGCCGGTGCTGAGCTCGGTGATCACCTCGTCCTCCGCGGCGAAGCCGACCGCGCGGTCGTTCTTCCTCGCGAGCTCGAGCAGGTCGAGGGCGCGGTACGGCGACTGCGGGATCGTGCCGAGCTTCTTCTCGATCGTCTCCCGTGCGATGCGCAGCGCGATGGGCCACTTGACCGTGCGCTCGATGGCTCCGGGGGCATGCGGCCGGTCGACCTTCTTGCCGCCGAGCACCTCGTCGGCCCAGCGCAGCGACGACTCGAGGTAGCTCGCCGGGCCGAACATGGCGTCGGCGATGCCGAGCTCGAGCGCCTCCGCGGGCTTCAGCACGCGGTTCTGCTTGAGCGGGTTCTCGATCGCGACCTTGAGCGCGCGCTCGATGCCGATGAGGTTCGGCAGGATCGTCGCGCCGCCCCAGCCGGGCACGAGCCCGAGGAAGACCTCGGGGAGGCCGACCGCCGGCGCTGCCGAGCTGATCGTGCGGTAGTCGGCGTTCAGCGCGATCTCCAGGCCGCCGCCGAGCGCGAGGCCGTTGATGAACACGAACGTCGGCACGGGCGCCTCGTGCAGCAGGCCGAGCACGCGGTGCCCGAGCCGCGGGAGCTCGGCCGCCGTCGCCCGGTCCGGGATGTCGGAGACGTTGCTGAGGTCGACGCCGGCAGCCAGGAAGTACGGCTTGCCCGTGACGGCGATCGCGTCGATCTCGCCCTGCGCGCCGCGCGCGCGCTGCGCCTCGAGCGTGTCGCCGAGCTCGAACAGCGTCTCGGGCCCCAGCGTCGACGGGCGCGTGTGGTCGCGGCCGTTGTCGAGCGTGATGAGCGCGATCGTCCTGCCGGAGGCGAGCGTGATGTCGCGCACGTGGCTGTGCGTGACGACCTCGTCGAACTCGGCGGCGGCGAGCCGCGGGAACTCGTCGCGGATGGCCATCAGTTGCCCTTTCCGTAGCGCTTGTGGTGGGGGTTCTCCCAGATGACCGTGCCGCCCTGGCCGAGGCCGACGCACATGGCGGTGACGCCGTAGCGCACGTCGGGCCGCTGCTCGAACTGGCGGGCGAGCTGCAGCATGAGGCGCACGCCGGAGGACGCGAGCGGGTGGCCGATGGCGATCGCGCCGCCCCACGGGTTGATGCGCGCGTCGTCGTCGTCGAGGCCGAAGTGGTCGGTGAACGAGAGGATCTGCACCGCGAACGCCTCGTTGAGCTCGAACAGGCCGATGTCGTCGATCGACATGCCGGCCTTCCGCAGCGCCTTCTCGGTCGAGGGCACGGGACCGATGCCCATGATGTCGGGGTCGACGCCGGCGAACGCGAACGAGACCATGCGCATCTTGGTGCTCAGGCCCAGCTCCTTCGCGGCCGAGCCCGACGCGATGATCGACATCGTCGCGCCGTCGTTGAGGCCGGATGCGTTGCCCGCGGTCACGCGGCCGTGGTCGCGGAACGGGGTCTTCAGGCCCGCGAGCCCCTCCATGGTCGTCTCGGGGCGCGGCGCCTCATCTGCGGTGGCGAGGCCCCAGCCCGCGTCGGACTGCGTCGCGACAGGGATGAGGTCGTGCTGGATGTGCCCGGCCTCGAGCGCCGCGGCGTACTTCTGCTGCGAGCGCATCGCGTAGCGGTCGGCTCGCTCCTTCGTCAGGTGCGGGAAGCGGTCGTGGATGCGCTCGGCGGTCTTGCCCATGTTGAGGGCGTCCATCGAGACGAGCTTCTCGGCGACGAAGCGCGGGTTGGGGTCGGCGTCGAGCCCCATCGGGTGGCGGCCCATGTGCTCGACGCCGCCGGCGATCGCGACGTCGTAGGCGCCGAAGGCGATGCCGCCGCCGACGGCGGTGACCGCCGTCATCGCGCCGGCGCACATGCGATCGAGCGCGAAGCCGGGCACGGTGACGGGCAGGCCCGCGAGCATGCCGACCGTGCGCCCGAGCGTGAGCCCCTGGTCGCCCGTCTGCGTCGTGGCGGCGATGGCCACATCGTCGATGCGGTCGAGCGGCAGGCTCGGATTCCGCTCGAGCAGGCCGGTGAGCGCCTTGACCGCGAGGTCATCGGCTCGGGTCTGCCAGTACATGCCCTTCTCGCCCGCGCGCCCGAATGGGGTGCGGACGCCGTCCACGAACACGACGTCGTCGTTGGCCACGGTGCCTCCTGATTGGGGTGGTTGCGGCACCAGTGTAGGAAGGCCGGCTCGCGGGCCGACCTGCGTTGCCGCTTCCTACGAGTCGCTCTCGGCCGACTCCGGAACGGCTTGGTCGGCCTCTACAAACGCGGCCGCGATCCTCTGTGCAGTCGCCGCAACCTGCCAGGGGCGCGCTCCGCGCGCTCGCAGGGCGTCGCCGACCGCCTCGGGCGTCGACCCGACGGGCTCCCACGCGATGCGGCGCAGCGTGTCGGGCATCAGCAGGTTCTCGGCCGGCATCGACAACTCTTCGGCGGCAGCCTGCACCGCGGCGCGTGCGCGCTTGAGCCGCACGTCGGCCTCCGGGCGCCTGCCCTTCCAGAAGCGCGGCGGCGGCGGCTCGTCCGACCGCACGCGCAGCTGCGGCAGGTCCTCGGTCGCGCGGCCGCGTTCGATCGCCGACCACCAGCGGTCGAGCTCGCTGCGGCTCGCGCGGCCCGTGAAGTCCTTGCGCGCCGCGAGCCTGCCCTTGGCATCGATGTCGGCCATCGCCGCGGCCAGCAGCGAGCGGTCCGGCACGAGCCTGCCCGGCGCGGTGTCGGTGGAGCG
>DASSWM010000170.1:0-20974 GCA_035704865.1 Agrococcus sp. | reverse complement strand
GTGCCGATACCGGTGCGCCAGGCGGCCTCCACGCCGAGCACGGCGGCCCCGGGGTAGCGCTCCGAGCCGGTGACGACGCCGAGCACGCCCATCGAGCGCTTGTCGTCCTCGGCTCCCGGAGCGCGCAGCCAGCTCATGCCGCCAGCGTACGCGGCGGCTCCAGCAGGTCGACGCCGGCACCGTGGGCGAGCAGCACGCCGCGCAGCGGCACCGCCTGCGCGCGAGCGGCACGGACGACGGCGTCGTGCCATGCCCAGTCATCGGGCGTCGGCCGACCCCCTCCCGGGCGCTCCAGCACGAACGCGACCTCCACGTCAGGTGCGGCCACGACGTCGAGGATGCGCCGCAGCGCCATCACCGCGTAGGCGTCCGGCGAGACCGGAGTGCCGTCGATCTGCTGCAGCTGCGGCAGCATCGCGCCGTGCTCGTCGACGAGCAGGATCCAGAGCCGCTGCACGATGCCCTGCTGCACGAGGCTGCGGGCGCACGCCAGCAGCGCATGCTCATCGTGGATGCGCTCGCCGGGGCCGAAGGGGCGCGCGCGGGAGCCGTTGCGGGGGTCGGTGTCGTCCATGCGCGCATGGAAGCGCATCGCGACCGTTCGCCGCGCCTCGGTCGTTGCCGCTGTGGAGAGCCGCTCCGGTCCGCCTCTCAGGTGCCGAGCACCGCCGAGAGGAACGCTCGCGTGCGCTCCTCCCGCGGCGACGTGAAGATCGTCTCGGGATCGCCCTCCTCGAGCACCCTGCCGCCGTCGAACATCATCACGCGGTTCGACACGTCGCGCGCGAACTGCATCTCGTGGGTGACGATGAGCATCGTGATGTCGGTCGTGCGCGCGACGTCGCGGAGGATCGCGAGCACGTCCTCGACGATCTCCGGGTCGAGGGCGCTCGTCACCTCGTCGAGCAGCAGGATCTCGGGATCCATCGCGAGCGCCCGCGCGATCGCGACGCGCTGCTGCTGCCCGCCCGAGAGCGACGAGGGATGCGCATCCTCCTTGCCGACGAGCCCGACGCGGTCGAGCAGCTCCCGGCCGCGCTCGATCGCGTCGGCCTTCGACATGCCCAGCACGTGCACGGGCGCCTCGATGAGGTTCTCCATGACGGTCATGTTCGGGAACAGGTTGAACTGCTGGAAGACCATGCCGATGCGCTTGCGCATCTCGTTGCGGTGGTGCTCCTTGAGCTGCACGCGCTCGCCGTCGACCTCGGTGTGCGTGAGCGGCTCGCCGTCGATGAAGATGTAGCCGTCGTTCGCCTCCTCGAGCGTCATCACGAGCCTCAGGATCGTGGTCTTGCCCGAGCCGCTCGGGCCGATGAGCGTCACGCGGTCGCCGCGGGCGACCTCGAAGTCGAGGCCCTGCAGCACGACGTTGTCGCCGAACCGCTTCTCGACGCCGGCGAATCGGATCGCGGGCGTGGCGGGGTCTGTCTCACGTGGTGAAGGCAATGCGCTGCTCCAGTCTGCGGATGAGGAGGGAGGTCGGGTAGCTCGCCAGCAGGAAGATGACGCCGGCCAGCACGATGACCTCCGTGTAGCGGAAGTGGTCGCCGCCGTAGTCGAGCGCGTTGCTCACCATCTCGGGGATGGTGATCGCGATCAGGAACGGCGTGTCCTTGAACATCGAGATGACGTAGTTGCCCAGTGCCGGCAGGGTCGCCCGCACCGCCTGCGGGATGATGACGGCGCGCCAGGCGCGGCCGCGCGACATGCTGAGCGCGGTCGTCGCCTCCCACTGCCCGCGCGGCACCGAGTCGATGCCCGCGCGGTAGACCTCGGCCATGTAGGTGGCGTAGTGCACGCCGAAGACGATGATGCCGATCGTCAGCGGATCGAGCGCGACGAGCGTGAAGTACACGAACAGCAGCTGCACGACGATCGGGGTCATGCGGATGAAGTTGACGACGAACGTGACCGCCGCCGCGATCGGCGCGGGCGCCGAGCGGCGCAGGATCGCGAACACGAGCCCCAGCACGGCGGCGATGATGCTGCTCACGACCGTGACGACGAGCGTCACGGTGAAGAAGCCCTCGAGCAGGCTCGGCAGCGAGTCCCACACGTGCTGCCAGTTCCAGCTGAGCCCGCTCACGTGGCCGCCCTCCCCTGCGCCACCCCGTCCTCAGGCACCGGGCTGCGGAAGCTGAGCGCCTCGCGCAGCGACTCGCCCTGGCCGAGGCGGTGCTTGGCGCGCACCTCGAGCGCGTTCATGCCCAGCGTCAGGATGTACGCGAGCACGAAGTAGAGCAGCAGGCCGACGCCGTAGGCGAAGAACACATCGGTCGCGATGCGCAGCTTGTCGAGCGCGACCGTGAGGTCGAACAGCGTGATGAAGCCGACGATCGCGGTGCCCTTCAGCAGCTGGATCAGCAGGTTGTTGAGCGAGGGGATCATGAGCGCCCACGCCTGCGGGATGATGATGCGCCGCATGCGGTGGACGGGCGACAGGCTGAGCGCGGTGGACGCCTCCCACTGCCCGGTCGGCACGGCCGCGATCGAGCCGCGCACCACCTCCGCGCCGTACGCGCCGTAGTTGAGCCCGAGCGCGATGACGCCCGCGACGATCGGCGGCATCGAGAGCCCGATCTGCGGCAGCACGAAGAAGAACAGGAACAGCTGCACCACGAGCGACGTGCCCCGGAAGAACTCGATCACGACGCGGGCGAGGCCGCGCACGAGCACCGCGCGCGACCTCGCCAGCAGCCCGAGCGCCACCGCGATGGCGAACGCCAGGATGGCGCCGCAGACGGTGAGCAGCACCGTGATCCCCAGGCCCTCGAGGACCTGCGGGACCGCCGCCCAGAGGGCCGAGAGATCAGCGATCAACGCGAGCCGCTCACTCCAGCTCGCCGGCGCAGAGCTGCTCGGTCGTCAGGTCGGCCGGCGGCAGGTTCTCCTCGGTGAACCCGTACTCGCCCACGAGGCTCATGTACTCGTCCACGTCGCCCGTGATGTTCGCCAGCTCGGCGTTGTACGCCTCCAGCAGCTCGGTATCGGCCTGGCGGAAGACCGTCGCGCCCGCACCGATCTGCTCGACTCCGTCGATGACGGCCACGAACGCATCCGTCACCTCGACGCCCGCGTCCGGGTTGTTCTCGGCCATCCAGTTGAGCGAGATCGCCGTCATGGCGAACGCGTCGGCGCGGCCGTTCGCGACGATGTCCATGCCGGACTGCGCGTTGTCGACGCCGGTGGTCTCGATGCCCAGGCTCTCGGCGTAGCCCGACTCGATGCCACCGCTGAGCGTCGCGAGCGTGACCTCGTCGCCCGCCTCGACGACCGAGGCGAGGTCGGTGAGCCCGTGCGGGTTGCCCTCGGCGACCATGAGGGCGGTCGTGTACATGATCTCGGGGTCGCTGAACGCGGCTTCCGCGCACCGCTCGGGCAGGATCGACATGCCCGCGCTGATGACGTCGAAGCGGCCGGCGTTGAGCCCCGGGATCAGCGAGTTCCAGTCGGCCTCGACCACCTCGAGGTCGTCGATGCCGAGGCTGCTGAAGATCTGTTCGTGCATCGCGATCGTCGCGCCCTTCGGCTCGCCGCCCTCGATCCACGAGTAGGGGCGCTCGTCGGCGACCGCGATCGTGATCGTGCCCGACTCCTGCGCGGCCGCGAGCGTGCCGCCCGCCTCGGGCGCAGCGCTCTCCTCGCCGCCTCCGCCCTCCGCTGCGCCGCCGGCGCTGCAGCCCGTGAGGGCCAGTGCCAGTACCCCGACCGCCGCCAGGCTGCTTCGTCCGAGTGCTCGTCGTGTGCTCATCGTGCTCTCCTCCTCGTCAGCGGCTCGCCGGTGACGGCGGCCACCCAGCACGCTATCGAGCGCTGTCGGCACACAGAGCCTCAGAGTGTCCGATTGTCTACAGCGATACAGAAACGTTACGATCGAGCCCGCTCGGCGCTGCCGAGACCGGCGTGCGCGGAATGCGCGAGAATGGGCATCGCCCGCGTCCGCCGGCGATCACGACAGCATGAGGAGCACGATGCAGGGCACGACTGGCGCACGGCAGAGCACGGTGCTGCCCGTCGCGCGGCCGTCGACCGTCGACCTCATCGCGGCCGAGCTGCGCGAGGCGATCTACTCGGGCGCGCTCGGCGTCGGCACGGGGCTCGGCGAGGTCGAGACGGCAGCGCAGCTGGGCGTGAGCAGGGGCCCGTTCCGCGAGGCGGCGCAGCGGCTCGTGCAGGAGGGGCTGCTCACTGCGGTGCCCGGTCGCGGACTGCGCGTGAGCGTCATCGGCCGCGAGCACGTCGCCGATCTCTACGGCGCGCGCATCGCCGTCGAGACCGAGGCCGCGCGGCAGATCGTCGCGGGCGGCCGCTCCCTCGACGACGTGCAGGCAGCGCTCGACGTGCTCGAGCGCGTCAGCGAGCGGGACGACGCGCTCGCGATCGGCGACGCGGATCTCGACTTCCACCGGCGCCTGGTCGCTGCGTCCGGCAACCGTCGCCTCACGCGCTACATGGCGACGCTCGCGATCGAGACGCGCATCGCGAGCCTCAGCGCCGCGGACGGCTACGCCGTGCGGCGATCGGTCTCGCCCACCTACCGCGCGCTGCTGGACGCCCTCGCCGCGGGCGACGCCGATGCGGCCGTCGCCGCGATCAGGCAGCAGCTCGAGGAGGCGACCGGCAGGCTGCTCGGTCTGGTGGACGGCGTCGAGACGGTCGAGCGCGACGTCGTGCCGCCGCCGCTGCAGCCGATCGATCCCGCGCAGCTCGGGGACGCACCGCCGACGCTCTGAGCCGGCGGAGCGCACCGGATCACCGCCGCAGCTGCCCGCGCCGCCGAGGCGCGCGCCTCAGTCCTGCGAGCGCTCCCCGCGCGACGGCGCGCCCGCGTCGGTCGCGGGTGCCCCGTCGAACCGCAGCTCCGGCTCGCCCGTCAGCGGCCGTGCGATCGGCAGCCGGCCGGTGCCGAGCACCTGGTGCACGATGTCGCGCGCGATCGCCTGCGCCGAGAGCCCGGAGTCCGCCAGGATCTCGCTGCGCTCGGCGTGGTCGATGAACGCATCCGGCAGTCCGAGCTCATCCACGGGCGTGTCGACGCCCGCGGCGCGCAGGTCCTGCCGCACGCGCGTGCCGATGCCGCCCACCCGCACGCCGTCCTCGAGCGTGATGACGATGCGGTGCTCGCGCGCGAGCTCGACGACCGAGCGCGGCACCGGCACGACCCACCGCGGGTCGACGACCGTCACGCCGATCCCCTGCGCCTGCACGCGCTGCGCGACATCCATCGCGAGGTGCGCGAACGAGCCGATCGCGATGATCAGCACGTCGCGATGCGGCGCCTCGACCAGCACGTCGACGCCGTCGTCCGTGCGCCGCACGGCCTCGAGCTCGTTCGGCACCGAGCCCTTCGGGTAGCGGATGACCGTGGGCGCGTCGTCGACGGCGATCGCCTCGCGCAGCTCCTCCTCGAGGCGCGGCGCGTCGCGCGGCGCGGCCAGGCGGATGCCCGGCACGAACTGCAGCAGCGCCAGATCCCACATGCCGTGGTGACTCGGCCCATCCGGCCCCGTGACGCCTGCGCGGTCGAGCACGAACGTGACGCCAGCGCGGTGCAGCGCGACATCCATGAGCACCTGGTCGAAGGCGCGGTTCATGAAGGTCGCGTAGATCGCGACCACGGGATGCAGGCCGCCGTAGGCGAGGCCGGCGGCGGTCGTGACGGCGTGCTGCTCGGCGATGCCGACGTCGAGCACGCGCGAGGCGTCGAGCGCCGCGAGCCGGTCGAGGCCCGTGGGGCGCAGCATGGCCGCGGTGATGCCGACGATGCGCTGATCCCTGCGCGCGAGCGCCACGAGCTCGTCGGCGAAGACCGAGGTCCACGACGGCCTGCCGGCGCTCGCGATCGCCTCGCCCGTCTCCGGGTCGATCTGTCCTACGGCGTGGAACTGGTC
Source organism: Agrococcus sp. (assembly GCA_035704865.1). Lineage (GTDB taxonomy): Bacteria > Actinomycetota > Actinomycetes > Actinomycetales > Microbacteriaceae > Agrococcus. The sequence goes on along the minus strand of DASSWM010000170.1, from coordinate 15,080 downwards.
GGCCTCGTCGTTGATCGCCGGGTCGAAGCCCTGGCCCTTCTGCGTGATGACGTGCACGATGACCGGCGAGCCGTAGTCGCGCGCCTGCGTCAGCGCCTCCTCGAGCGCCTCGAGGTCGTGCCCGTCGATGGGGCCGAGGTACTTGATGTCGAGGTTCGAGTAGAGCGCCTCGTTGTTGACGAAGCGCGACAGGAAGCCGTGCGCGGCGCCGCGCACGCCGCGGTACAGGGCGCGGCCGGGGTGCCCGAGCCGCGAGAACGCGCGCTCGGACGAGCCGCGCAGCGTGCGGTACGAGCGCTGCGTGCGCACGCCGTTCAGGAAGCGCGCCATGCCGCCGATCGTCGGCGCGTAGGAGCGGCCGTTGTCGTTCACGACGATGACCAGCCGGCGGCGGTTGTCGTCGGAGATGTTGTTGAGCGCCTCCCACGTCATGCCGCCCGTCAGGGCGCCGTCGCCCACGACCGCGACGACCGAGCGGTCGTGCTGGCCGGTGATGTCGAAGGCGCGGCTGATGCCGTCGGCCCAGGACAGGGACGAGGATGCGTGGCTCGACTCGACGATGTCGTGCTCGCTCTCGGCGCGCTGGGGATAGCCGGCCAGGCCGCCCTTCTGCCGCAGCCGGGAGAAGTCCTGCCTGCCGGTCAGCAGCTTGTGCACGTACGACTGGTGCCCCGTGTCGAACACGAAGGCGTCCTTCGGCGACTGGAACACGCGGTGCATCGCCATCGTGAGCTCGACGACGCCGAGGTTCGGCCCCAGGTGGCCGCCGGTGCGCGCGACCTCGCGGATCAGGAAGGCCCGGATCTCGGCGGCGAGCTGCGTCAGCTGGCCGCGCGAGAGCCGGTCCAGGTCGCGCGGGCCCGTGATCTGCTCGAGGATCGCCATGATGCCCCATCGTAGTCCCGCCCGCTCAGGGCGGGCCCGGAGGGTCGACGGCCCCCGGCTCCTGCCCTGACCGGGCATCGGGCTGCGGGCGGGATCAGCGCAGCAGCTCGTAGAACCGGAAGAAGCTGAAGTCCTCGATCGGCAGCACGCCCACGCCGGCGAAGCCCGCCTCGCTCGCGTAGCGGCGCAGCGTCGAGGGCCGCATGACGGTCCCGGTCGCGGCGCTGCGCGGATGCGCGAGGCCGTCGGGCAGGCACACGAGCAGGCTGAAGCCGTACATGAGCCGGTCGACCTCGTCGCCCGGCGCCACGAGCTCTTCGGCGACCGCCTCATCCATGATCACGACGGGTCCGCCGGGCCGGACGGCGCGGCGCATCGCCGAGAGCACCTCGACCGGCTGGGGCATGTCGTGCAGGCACTCGAACGCGAACGCGGCGTCGAACTCGCCGTGCTCGGCCAGGCTCGCCCCGTCGGCGACGTGGAAGAAGACCCGCTCCTCGACGCCTGCGGCCCGCGCATGCGAGCGCGCGGCGGCGATCGACGGCGCGTCGACGTCGAAGCCCTCGACGCACAGGCGCGGGTAGGCCCGCGCGAGCGCGATGGCCGACCAGCCCTCGCCCGTGCCGACGTCGGCGATGCGGGCGCGGGGGGCGGCGAGCACGGCGTCGATCGCGGGCACGCCCGCGAAGGCCTGCGGCAGCCGCCCGAACCACGGGCGGTTGAGATCGGCCTGCGCCTCGCGCGCGTCGTCGCCGAGCTGCGCCCAGCTCACGCCGCCGCCCGAGCGGTAGGCGTCGAGCAGCGCCGGCAGCTGCGGCCCGACCGCGCCGAACATGCGAGGCAGCGGTCCGAGGTAGGCGAGGCTCGACTCGTCGGTCAGCACCTCCGCCGCGGCGGCGGGCAGGCGGAAGCGCCGCGCGGCGGCGTCGGTCGCGCCGCCCGCGGCAGCGCCTCCGGCAGCGGGAGCGGCCGCACCGTCGTCGACGGCGTGCAGGAGCTCGAGCACGCCGCTCACGGCCTGCTGCTCGAGCCACTCGAGGGCGTAGCGCGGCGCGGTGCCGGTGCGCGCCGCGAGCTCGGCGGCCGTGCTCGGGCCGTGCGCCGCGAGGTCGCGGTACCAGCCGAGCCGGTCGCCGAGGTAGGCGGCCAGGAAGTCGGTCGTCGCGAGCGCGGCGCCGAGCATGCGGTCGGCGAACGCGTCCACGGCGCGGTCGTGCTCGGCTGCCGCGTCGCCGTCCCCCGCGACGATCGGTGCGGCTCCGACGCCCGCTGGCGCGCTGGGGGCGTACGTGATGGGGGCGTCGCCGCCCGAGACGAGGTCGGCTGCTGCCGACCGGTCGATGGTGGTCATGCGGTGCTCTCCTTCGAGCGTGCGGCGAGCCCGTTGCTGCCGTCGTGCCGAAGGTAGGTCGGCGGCGGGCGCGGCCGCCTCGGGAGAATCATGCAGCTCTGCCCGCGCGATATGCAGGGATCGCCCAGCGCGCGCACCGCCGTATAGGGATCCTCGGCCGCGATCGCCTCGTGGTGCGCGTCAGCGACCGCCGGTCGTGGTGCGTCAGCGGCGGCAGTGCCGCGTGATGCGCCTCAGCGGCCGCGGTCGCTCGCGCGGTCGCGCTCGTGCCACCACGCTGCGGCCGCCGTGCGCGTGCCGACGTCGAGCTTGAGGAAGATGTTCGCCAGGTGCCGGCCCACCGTCTTCTCGCTGATGAACAGGTGCGCTGCGACGTCGCGGTTGCTCTCCCCCAGCGCGACGCGCTCGAGCACCTCGGCCTCGCGCGCCGTCAGCGGGCCTGCGTGCGCGGCGCGAGCCGACGCATCCGCCCCGTCCGCCGACGCCCGAGCGCCGAGCTCCTCGAGCAGCTCGGCGGAGCGCGCCGCGGCGCTCACCGCCTGCACCGCGTCGCCGGCGAGCTCGTGCGCGCGCGCCATGAGCGCGAGCACCTGCGCGCGCTCGTACGGCTGCGCCGTCTGCCGGAACACTGCGAGGGCGTGCCGGAGATTCATGAGCGCACCGTCGGCATCGCCCACGGCGAGCGCGACCATGCCCGCGGCGTGCAGCGCCCAGGCCCGGAACCCGTCGCTCTCGTGGAGCTCGGCCGCCTCGCGCAGCTGCGTCGCGAGCTGCGCGGCCGTGGCCCGATCACCGGCGGCGAGCGCGATCTCGACCCCCGCGCGCAGCAGCCGCACGCGCGCGATGCCGTCGTGCTCGCTGAGCGCGTCGCCGATCATGCGCTGTGCCGCTGGCACGTCGCCGATCCCGAGCTCGGCCAGCGCCGCGCCGGGCTGCGGGTCGATGCCGGCCTCGCGCGCCTGCCGGTACGCCTGCCGCGCGCCCGCCACGTCGCCGCGCACCCGCCGCATCTCGCCCAGCTGGTAGAAGCCCTCGCCCGCGACCCACGGCTCGCCCTCCGCCAGGTCGCCGCTCTCGCGCGCGATGCGCTCCTCGGCGCCCGCCCAGTCGCCATGCGCCCAGCGCAGCTCGAGCCGGTGCACGCGGCACACCCCGCTGTAGATCGACTCGCTGCGGAACCGGCGGCACCAGCGCTCGGTCGCCGCCGTCCACTCCGCCATGCGGCGGAAGTCGGCCAGCTGGTGGCACACGTGGATGGTCGTGCAGTAGATGTCGCCCGCCCACTCGGCGGGCACGCCCTCGGCGATCACCGGCAGCATCGCCTCGTCGAGCAGCGCGAACCCCTGCCTCGTCTCGCCCTGCCCGATCGCGGCCATGCCCGCGACCACGAGGCTGAGCGCCTCGACCGCCGGCTCCGGGAACCGCCGGGCGAGGTCGGCGAGCCGCGCAACGCTCGAGGCGGGGAAGGCCTCGCCGCCGTCGATCATGCCCACGGATGCGTCGAGGTACGCCAGGTAGGCGAGCGCAGGCCCGTCGGGCTCGTCCTCGAGCACGCGCCGGGCGCGGCCGAGCCAGGCGGTGCCGACCGTGAGCGCGCCGCGCGTGAGCCACAGCAGGCTGAGCCGCAGCGCGGTCATCGCGGCGTCGATGCGCCTGCCCTCGTCGCACAGCTGCCGGTAAGCCTCCTCCGACAGCGGGATCGACTCGGTGACGCGCCCCGCCATCCAGGCGCTCTGCGCCAGCGTGCCGATGTCGTCGGCATCGAGCGGCCCCAGCTCGCGCGCCGCGCTCAGGTGCTCGAGCGCACCGGCCCAGTCGCCGGACGCGCCGCAGCGCCGCCCGGCCTCGACGAGCGCCGCCCGTTCGGCCATGGTCCAGGGTACGCCCGCGGCCGTCGGCCGCCGCGTCGCGCACGGCCGAGCAGGCACAGCCCGAGCATGATGGCCATCGACACGAGGTAGCAGCCGTGCAGGATCCAGATCGGGCCGATCGGCAGGCTCACGACGTAGACCGTGTGCACGAGGTTGCCGACGTTGGCGATCAGCAGGTTCGGCAGGCTGTACGACGACACGTCGCGCGTGCGCAGCGCCTTCGCGAGCATGGGCAGGTGCGCGCCGGCGAACAGTGTCGTCGACACGGCTCCCGCGACCAGTGCCAGCTCCATGCCGTCACGCTAGGAGCGGCCGGCGCGCCGCCGCATCGGCCGGACCACGCAGGCCGCCGACTGCCGATGCGTCGGATGGTGCATGCAGGACGGCCCCGCGCTCGAGGAGCGCGGGGCCGTCCGTGCTGCCGGGGTCAGACCAGCGAGCGGAGGACGTACTGCAGGATGCCGCCGTTGCGGTAGTAGTCGGCCTCTCCGGGGGTGTCGATGCGCACGACCGCGTCGAACTCGACCGTCTGCTTGCCCTCGGCGCTGTGCTCGGTCGGCTCCGCGACGACGTGCACCGTCTTGGGCGTGCGGCCCTCGTTGAGCTCCGTCAGGCCCGAGATCGAGATGCTCTCGGTGCCGTCGAGACCCAGCGACTGCCACGACTCCCCTGCCGGGAACTGCAGCGGCACGACGCCCATGCCGATGAGGTTGGAGCGGTGGATGCGCTCGAACGACTCGGTGATGACGGCCGTGACGCCCAGCAGGTTCGTGCCCTTGGCGGCCCAGTCGCGGCTCGAGCCCGAGCCGTACTCCTTGCCGCCGAGCACGACGAGCGGGGTGCCCTGCGCCTGGTAGTTGACGGATGCGTCGTAGATCGCCGCCTGCGCGCCGTCCGCCGTCGTGAAGTCGCGCGTGAAGCCGCCCTCCACGCCGTCGAGCAGCTGGTTCTTCAGCCGGATGTTCGCGAACGTGCCGCGGATCATGATCTCGTGGTTGCCGCGACGCGAGCCGTAGGAGTTGAAGTCCTTGCGCTCGACCCCGTGCTCGGTGAGGTACTTGCCGGCCGGGCTGTCGGCCTTGATCGCGCCCGCGGGCGAGATGTGGTCGGTCGTGACGGAGTCGCCGAGGGCAGCGAGGACGCGCGCGCCCTGGATGTCCTGGACCGGCGTGAGCTCCATCGTCATGCCGTCGAAGTACGGGGGCTTCCGCACGTAGGTCGACTGCTCGTCCCACTCGAAGATGTCGCCGTCGGGCGTGGGCAGGCTCTGCCACCGCTCGTCGCCGTCGAACACGGCGCCGTACTGCTTGATGAACATCTCGGTGTCGATCGACGAGTCGATCGTCGCCTGCACCTCTTCGGCCGAGGGCCAGATGTCGGCGAGGAAGACGTCCTGGCCGTCCTTGCCCTTGCCGAGCGGCTGGTTCTCGAAGTCGAAGTTCATCGTGCCCGCGAGCGAGTAGGCGATCACGAGCGGCGGCGACGCGAGGTAGTTCATCTTCACGTCGGGGTTGATGCGGCCCTCGAAGTTGCGGTTGCCCGAGAGTACCGCGGTGACGGCGAGGTCGTGCTCGTTGACGGCGGCCGAGACCTCCTCGATGAGGGGGCCCGAGTTGCCGATGCACGTCGTGCAGCCGTAGCCGACCGTGTAGAAGCCGAGCTCGTCGAGGTCCTTCGTGAGGCCCGACTTGTCGTAGTAGTCGGTGACGACCTTCGATCCGGGCGCCAGCGTCGTCTTGACCCACGGCTTGGCCTTGAGCCCTAGCTCGACCGCCTTGCGGGCGAGCAGGCCGGCGGCGAGCATGACCGACGGGTTCGACGTGTTGGTGCACGAGGTGATCGCGGCGATCGTCACGGCGCCGTTGTCGAGCACGTACGACTCGCCGTCGGCCGACTGCACCTCGACCGGGTGGGACACCGAGTGGGGGCCGCCGCTGTTGATGTGCACCTCGCGGGTGTCGTGGTCCTCATCGCCGGGGCCGGCGCCGGGGTCGGATGCCGGGAAGGAGTGCTTCGACTCGAGGTCGACCATGTCACACGAGGTGCTCGGCGCCGCGTAGTCGACGATGTCCTTGGCGAACTGCTCCTTGGCGCTCGCGAGCTCGATGCGGTCCTGCGGGCGCTTCGGGCCGGCGATCGACGGCACGACGGTGCCGAGGTCGAGCTCGAGGTACTCGGAGAAGACCGGCTCGACCGCCGGGTCGTGCCACAGGCCCTGCAGCTTCGCGTACTCCTCGACGAGCGCGATCTGCTGCTCGTCGCGGCCGGTGAGGCGCAGGTAGTCGAGCGTCACCTGGTCGACCGGGAAGATGGCCGCCGTCGAGCCGAACTCCGGGCTCATGTTGCCGATCGTGGCGCGGTTGGCCAGCGGCACGGCGCCGACGCCGGTGCCGTAGAACTCGACGAACTTGCCGACCACGCCGTGCTTGCGGAGCATCTCGGTGATGGTGAGCACGACATCCGTCGCCGTCACGCCGGTCGCGATCTCGCCCGTGAGCTTGAAGCCGACGACGCGCGGGATGAGCATCGACACGGGCTGGCCGAGCATGGCCGCCTCCGCCTCGATGCCGCCGACGCCCCAGCCGAGCACGCCCAGGCCGTTGACCATCGTCGTGTGCGAGTCGGTGCCGACCACGGTGTCGGGGTACGCCGTCAGCTCGCCGTCGAACTCGCGCGCGTAGGTGACCTTCGCGAGGTTCTCGATGTTCACCTGGTGGACGATGCCGGTGCCCGGCGGGACGACCTTGAAGTCATCGAAGGCCGTCTGGCCCCAGCGCAGGAACTGGTAGCGCTCGCCGTTGCGCTGGTACTCGATCTCGACGTTGCGCTCGAAGGCGTCGGCCGTGCCGAAGAGGTCGGCGATGACCGAGTGGTCGATCACGAGCTCGACGGGAGCGAGCGGGTTGATCTTGCCGGCGTCGCCGCCGAGCTCGGCGACGGCCTCGCGCATGGTGGCGAGGTCGACGATGCAGGGCACGCCGGTGAAGTCCTGCAGCACGACGCGCGCGGGCGTGAACTGGATCTCGACGTGCGGGTCGGCCGAGGGGTCCCAGGAGCCGATCGCCTCGATCTGCGCCTTCGTGACGTTCGCGCCGTCCTCGGTGCGCAGCAGGTTCTCGAGCAGCACCTTCAGGCTGAACGGCAGGCGCTCGTGGCCCGCGACCTTGTCGATTCGGTAGAGCGTGTAGTCGGTGCCTCCGACTGACAGCGAGCTCTTGCTGTCGAAGCTGTTCGGATTCGCCATCGTGACTCCTTCAGGTCTCACGGGATGCGCTTGCTGCGCCTCGAGTGTATGCCTCGCGCTGGCTGCGTGGGCGGCCCGGGCACAAGATATCTTGACGTCAAGATACCTTAGCGCGGATCCGCCTCCGGCGTCTGCGATGGCGTGTCGGCCGCATCCCCGTCACCGGTGTCGAGCACCGTGCGCACCATGAGCCACGTGACCCAGAGCGTCGCGAGGTAGAGCGGCACACCCATGATGAGCTTGGCGGCCGCGAGCAGCTCGATCGCCCCGCTCATGCCCTGCTCGGCGGCGAAGTACAGCGGCACCTGGATCGCGAGGCGCGCGCCGATGACGAGCAGCCAGAGGATCGTGGCGCGCCAGGCGACGGCGCGCTTGGCCCGCTCGGTGCGCCAGGCGTACGGCGTCGCGGTGAGGGCTCCCGCGATGACGCCCACGAGCGGCCGGCGCGCCAGCATGCTCACGAGCAGCACGAGCACGACCACGGTGTTCACCGTGAAGCCCCAGAGGAAGTTGTCCTCGCCCTGGCCCGTGATGAGCGCGACGGCTGCGGAGATGCCGACGCCGATGAGGCCGGCGAAGGCCAGCACGGGCTGCCCCTTCTGCAGCACCCGCCAGGCGACGAAGCCGATCGAGACGACGAGCGGCACGAGCACCGAGACCCACACGGTCTTCGTCGTGGCGTAGAGGACGAGGAAGAGGATGCCCGGCAGCAGCGACTCGATGAGCCCGCGCGCCCCGCCCATCGCCTCGAGCAGCGCGTGCGGCGAGGGCTTCGCCCGCGGGTCGAGGTGACCGAGCTTCGAGCCGCGGATCACGGCGCCGACCTGCTCGGAGAATGACGGCTCCTGCGCAGCGGGCGCGTGCTCGGCCGACACCTGGCCGGCGGGCTCGTGCTCAGCGGGCTGCGGCTCCTGCGGCTCTCGAGGCTCCTGCCCCACCATCAGACCGACTTCGGGGCGCGCAGCGGGATGAGCTCGCGCGGCGGCATCGGCTCGACGCCCCGGCACACCACCGTCGAGCGGAAGAGCTCGATCGCAGCGGCGGCCCTGTCGTCGTCGACCGCCGCCTGCCCGCCGATGAGGCCCTGCAGCATCCAGCGCGGGCCGTCGACGCCGATGATGCGCACGGCGCGCGGCGCGCCGTCGGGGCCGGACTGGAGCCGAGCGCGCAGCTCCGGCCCGAGGAGCCCGTCGGCCTCGTCGACCGTCGCGCCCTGGCGCTCGAGCTGGGCTCGCAGCACCTCGCGCACGGGGGCCCAGATGCCCTCGCTGCGGGGCGCGGCGAACGGCTGCAGCTGCACGGTCGAGCCCTCGTGCTCGAGGGTGACCGCGACGATCCGCTTCGTCTTCTCCTCGACCTCCAGGCGCATCTGCATGCCGGGCCGGGGCACGATGCGCAGGCCGCCCAGGTCGACGTAGGGGCGCACAGGCGCCTCGGACTCGTCGAGCGGGCCGACCTCGGCGCGGTCGTCGGGCGCGCTCTTCTCCACCAGCTCCTCGTCGTCGGGCAGCTGCTGGTCGTCGGTCGTGTCAGTCATCGTGCGATCCCCTCCGCGGCGGCGCCACGGCCGGTGGATCCGTGCCCGCGCTCACCCCGATCCGATCCCGGCAGCCGCTCCACCTCGATGAAGCGCACGCGCTCGACGCGCTGCACGACGAGCTGCGCGATGCGGTCGCCCACCTCGATGCGGTGCGGCTCGGCGCCGGTGTTGAGCAGGTTGACCTTGATCTCGCCCCGATAGCCGGCGTCGACCGTGCCGGGCGCGTTGACGATCGTGATGCCGTGCTTGGCGGCGAGCCCGCTGCGCGGGTGCACGAAGGCGGCGAAGCCGTCGGGCAGCGCGATCGCGACGCCCGTGCCGACGAGCGCGCGCTGCCCGGGCTCGAGCGTCACGGCCTCGGCGGCATGCATGTCGGCACCGGCATCCCCCGGGTGCGCGTAGGCGGGCACCGGGGATCCGGTGATGAGGACTTCGACCTGCTCCATCGCAGTCGAGGCTAGCCGAGCCCCGGGCCCGCGGCGAACCGAGCGCCGCGCACGCGGGATGATGGAGGCATGGATCCCGCCCTCACGCACCGCGAGCGGCTCGTGCCGCCGTGGTGGATGCTCCTGGTGCTGCTGCTCATCGTGCCTGCGACCCTGCTGGTCTTCCTGCCCGTGAGCATCGAGGTCGGCATCGCCGTCGCGGTGCTCCTCTACGCGGGCATCGTCGTCGCCCTCTGGGCCGGCGCGCCGGTCGTCGAGGTGCGCGATGGCACGCTGCGCGCCGGCAGGGCGCGCATCGGCGTCGCCGACCTCGGCACGGCGGATGCGCTGCTCGGCCCGGAGGCGAAGGACGCGATGCGCGCGGGCTGGGACCCCGCCGACCACCACGTGATCTCGCCGTGGACGACGTCGCTCGTGCGGGTCGCCGTGGTCGACGAGAGCGACCCGACGCCCGCGTGGGTCATCAGCACGCGCAGGCCGGAGGCCCTCGTCGCCGCGATCTCGGCGGCGCGAGCCGCGCGCTGACCGCGCGGCGAGCGCGCATCGGCGCGCTCCCCGCAGCCGACTAGCTCAGGAGGCGCACTCGGCGCAGATCGGGCCCAGCTTCGTCTCGTGGTCGAACTGCAGGCGGTCCTTCACGAGGAAGCAGCTGACGCACGTGAACTCGTGCTCCTGCGGCGGCAGCACGACGACATCGAGCTCGACGTCGGCGAGGTCGGCAGCCGACAGGTCGAAGCTGCCGGGGTTGTCGGCGTCGTCGTCGGTGGCGACGCTCTTCGCCGGCACGCGCTCCTTCAGCGCCTCGATCGACTCGTTCTCATCGTCGGTCTTGCGCGGTGCGTCGTAATCGGTGGCCATCGGGCATTCCTTGCTGGGGTGGGTGGGCTGCGTCGGCGCACATTCTGCACGAAACCGGCATCCGAGGCAAATCAGATATCGGCGGGCAGTCTGTACCCCGTCCGGGGATCTCGGGCACCATGGTCGGTGCACCGTACGGAACGCGCGGCGCGCCAGCCCCATTCCCGGTCTGCGAGCGCACGCCGTGGGATGCTGACGCCGACCGAGATCCCGCCTGGAAAGGACGACGAATGATGCAGCAGCTGAGCGTCATCGGCATCGAGGACGACGTGCTCATCCTCGAGTCCGAGTCCGGCGAGCGCTTCCGCGTTCCCGTCGATGCCCTGCCGGAGCGCCGGAAGGCGCCGGCCGCCATCCCGCACCGGGAGCGCAAGGCGAGCCCGCGTGCGATCCAGGCGCTCATCCGCGGCGGCATGACCGCCGAGGAGGTCGCGGCCTCGACGGGCGAGGAGCTCGCCTACGTCGAGCGGTTCGAGGGGCCCGTGGTCGCGGAGCGCGAGCACGTGCTCTCGTCGGCGCTCTCGATCCCGGTCGCCTCCGGCGACATCGACCCGCTCGCGGGCGAGACGACCTTCGGCGCCGCCATCGATGAGCGCCTGAACGAGCTCCACGCATCCGACCGGTCCTGGGCCGCCTGGAAGGACGCGGAGGGCGGCGCGTGGACCGTGCGACTGCGCTTCACGACCGAGGCGATCCAGCACGAGGCGGTCTGGGGCTACGAGCCCAAGAAGGCCACGCTCACGCCACGCGGCAAGGAGGCCGTCTCGCTGAGCCAGACCGGCGACGCGACGAGCGTGCTCGTTCCCCGGCTGCGCGCCATCGACCGGCAGTCGCGCCCGACCGCGCCGGATGCCGCGGCGTCGGCGCCCGCACCCGCCGACGGCGGCGCTCCCCCGATCTCGCAGCGCGCCGCCGCGCACGACGCGGCGCAGCACGAGGCGGGATCCGCTGAGCGGACGCCCGCCGGCCGCGCAGGCCAGCCGAGCTCGAGCCGCAGCAGCGCCGGGCGCGGCAGCGCCGGCCGTGCGGACACCGGTGCGGTGATCGGCCAGTCCGACACCGGACGCTTCGACTCCGACGCCTTCCGCATCCAGCGCGGCCCGACGCGCTCGGCACCCGCTCCGGTCGAGCCCGGCATCGGTCTCGAGGAGGCGGTCGAGTCGTCGGCGGCCTCCGAGGCCCCGCGCGGCGACCGCTCGAACGAGCCGACGAAGGCCGACAACCCCTGGCTGCGCCGTCGCGGCGGCGAGGTCGGCAGCCAGCCCGAGAACGTGCAGGCGGCCGCGATCAACCGGCCGGCCGCATCCGCCCAGCCCAACCACACGGCAGAGCTGCTCGACGCGCTGCGGCGCCGGCGCAGCGAGCGCGAGGCCGCCCTGCGCACCGCTGAGAGCGAGCCGAGCCTGTTCGAGGTGCAGCCCGAGGCCGAGCCCGCGCCGCAGGAGGAGCAGCGCCCCCAGCGAGCGACCGGCACCGGCCCGGTCGGCGGCCGCAAGCGCGGCTCGCGGGCCGCGATGCCCAGCTGGGACGAGATCGTCTTCGGATCGCGCACCGAGGACTAGCGACAGGCGCACGCGGGGAGGGCATCGAGCAGGTGCTCTCCCCGCCGCCGTCCGCCGCCGAGGCGCACCGGGTGTGTCGCATCACCTGACTCGCGCGTCATGTTAGGTTTCCCGTTGGCACAGTCCCGTGCACCTACAAGGAGGTAGGCATGACCCAGTCCGTCAACGACACGTCGAGAGACAACACCCGCCAGGGTCTCGGCAAGGTCGTCACCGCAGCGATGGCCGGCACGGTCGTCGAGTGGTACGAGTTCTTCCTCTACGCCACCGCAGCGACCATCGTCTTCAACGTCCTGTTCTTCCCGCCCAGCGACGACCCCTACGCGCCCATCATCAGCGCGTTCCTGACCTACGCCGTCGGCTTCGTCGCGCGACCCCTCGGCGGCATCGTCTTCGGGCACTTCGGCGACAAGTACGGCCGCAAGAAGCTGCTCCAGTTCGCGATCATCCTGGTGGGCGTCGCGACGTTCCTCATGGGCTGCCTGCCGACGTTCGAGCAGATCGGCTACTGGGCTCCCGCGCTGCTGGTCATCCTGCGCTTTTTCCAGGGCTTCGCCGTCGGCGGCGAGTGGGGCGGCGGCGTGCTGCTCGTGGCAGAGCACTCCCCCAACAAGGAGCGCGGCTTCTGGTCGTCGTTCCCGCAGGCGGCGGTGCCGGCGGGCAACCTGCTCGCCACGGTCGTGCTGCTCGTGCTCCAGTGGACGCTGTCGGAGGACGACTTCCTCAGCTGGGGCTGGCGCATCGCGTTCTGGCTGTCGGTCGTCATCGTCGCGATCGGCTACTACATCCGCACGCGCATCGAGGACGCGCCCATCTTCCAGCAGGTCAAGGACGAGGTCGCGGAGTCGAAAGCCCAGGGCTACGGCGTCATCGAAGTGCTCAAGCGCTACCCCAAGGGCGTGCTGACGGCGATGGGCCTGCGGTTCGCGGAGAACATCCTGTACTACCTCGTGGTGGTGTTCTCGATCACGTACCTCAGCGTCGCGATGGACTTCGACGTGACCCGCATCCTCGGCCTGATGGCGATCGCGCACATCGCGCACTTCATCTTCGTGCCGATCGTGGGCCGCTTCGTCGACACGGTCGGCCGCAGGCCGATGTACATCATCGGCGCGATCGCCGGTGCGTCGTGGGGCTTCATCGCCTTCCCGATGTTCCAGACGGGCAATGACTTCGTCATCCTGTCCGGCATCATCCTGGGGCTGCTGTTCCACGCACTGATGTACGCGGGGCAGCCGGCGATCATGGCCGAGATCTTCCCGACGCGCATGCGCTACTCGGGCGTCTCGCTCGGCTACCAGGTCACGTCGATCGTCGCGGGCTCGCTCGCGCCGGTGATCGCCACGGCGCTGCTGAGCGCCTTCGGCAGCCACATCCCGGTCGCGCTCTACCTCCTGGTGGCGTGCGCGATCACGCTCGTCGCGGCGTTCGCGCTCAAGGAGACGAAGGGCATCTCGCTGCACGACGTCGACGACGAGGACCGTCGCCGCGTGCTCGAGGAGAAGGGCACCCTCTGATCGATTGATCAGCACCTGATCGGGACGGGCGGCGAGATGATCTCGCCGCCCGTTCCCGCTCTCACGGGATACCGTGGGAGCCACACCTTCGGAAGGAATCGACGATGACGTCAATCGCCTGGATCGGGCTCGGCAACATGGGCAGCCGGATGTCCGCCCACCTCGTCACTGCTGGTCACGACGTGCGGGGCTACGACGTCGTGGACGCGCTGCGCGAGAGCGCCGCGCAGCACGGCATCACACCGGTCGGCTCGGTCGCCGAGGCGGTCGAGGGCGCCGACGTGGTCATCCTGAGCCTGCCCAAGGGCGAGCACTGCCGTGAGGTGCTCGCGGGCGAGGACGGCGTCTTCGCGCACGCGGCACCGAACACGCTCATCCTCGACACCTCGACCGTCGACATCGAGACCTGCCGCTGGGAGCACGGCGAGGCAGGCTCGCGCGGGTTCCGGTTCGTGGACTCTCCCGTCTCCGGCGGCACGCAGGGGGCAGAGGCTGCGACGCTCGCGTTCATGCTCGGCGGCACCGAGGACGACGTCGCCGAGGCCAAGGAGATCGTCACGCCCATGGCCGGCAACGTGCTCGCGGTCGGCGAGGCCACGCACGGCATCGCGGCGAAGCTCGTCAACAACATGATGCTCGGCGTCTCGATCCTCGCGATGTCGGAGGGCTCGCAGCTCGCGCAGCAGCTCGGCCTCGACCCGAAGGCCTTCTTCGACGTCGCGCGCGTCTCGTCCGGCGACTCCTGGGCGCTGCGCACCTGGTACCCGGTGCCCGGCGTCGTGCCGGGCGCGGCCGCCAACCACAACTTCGACGCGTCGTTCTCGGCGATGCTGTGCCACAAGGACGTCACGCTCGCGGTCGCCGGCGCCGAGGCCGCGGGGGTCAACGTGCCCGCCGCCACGCTCATCCGCGACCAGCTGCAGCGCCTGCTCGACGACGGCTTCGGCGGCAAGGACTGCACGCTCGTCGTGCGCGAGGCCAGCCCCGACGGCGCCGTGCAGGGCTGGGACGGGCACTGATGCGCATCCGCGGCGCGGTGCTCCGCGCGATCGGCGCCGAGCGCCCGTTCGCCGACTCGCGGCCGCTGGAGCTCGTCGAGCTCGAGCTCGACGAGCCCGGCCCGGGCGAGTTGCTCGTGCGCATCGAGGCTGCCGGCCTGTGCCACAGCGACCTCTCGGTCGTCGACGGCGCGCGGCCGCGCCCGGTGCCGATGCTGCTGGGCCACGAGGCGGCCGGCATCGTCGAGGCGGTCGGCGACGGGGTCGACGACGTCGCCGTGGGCGACCGCATCGTGACGACGTTCCTGCCGCGCTGCGGCGAGTGCGCCGCGTGCGCGACCGACGGCAGGCTGCCGTGCGAGCGCGGCAGCGCGTCGAACACCGCGGGCGAGCTGCTCGGCGGCGGCCGCCGGCTGCACGAGCCGACAGCCGACGGCGACGCCGACGTGCACCACCACCTGGGCGTCTCCGCGTTCGCCACGCACGCCGTCGTCGACCGCCGCTCGGTCGTGCCGGTCGGCGCCGACGTGCCGCCGCAGGTGGCGGCCGTGCTCGGCTGCGCGATGCTCACGGGCGGCGGCGCGGTGGTCAACGCCGGCAAGCCCGCCGACGGCGACGACATCGTCATCGTCGGGCTCGGCGGCGTCGGCATGGCCGCGCTGCTCGCGGCCATCTCGCTCGGCCTCGGCCGGGTCATCGGGGTGGATGCGGTGCCCGCGAAGCTCGAGACGGCCAGGGAGCTGGGCGCGCACGTGACGCTCTCCCCCGACGAGGCTGTCGAGCAGGGCCTGCGCGCGCCCGTGGTCGT
>DASSWM010000169.1:0-6721 GCA_035704865.1 Agrococcus sp. | reverse complement strand
CGGGCCGATGCCGACCGCGTCGATCGCGACGTCGGCGGGCCCGCCGAGCGCCGCGTGGATCCGCTCGACGACGTCGTCGCCGGCCGCGTCGAGCGCCGCGGCGCCCAGTCGCCCGACGAGCTCGCGCCGCGAGGCGCTCAGCTCGGTGACCGCGATGCGCTCCACGCCGATCATCTGCAGCGCGAGCACGACCGACTGGCCGATGGGCCCGCCGCCGGCGACGAGCACGCGGTCGCCCGCCCGCACGCCGCCGCGGCGCACGGCGTGCACCGAGACCGCGAGCGGCTCGACCAGGGCGCCGAGCTCGACCGGCATGGACGCCGGCAGCGGCACGACGTTGCGCGCGGGCACGACGACGAGCTGCGCGAAGGAGGACACCACGTCGCGGGCCACACCGATCACGTGCTTGCCGGGCGCCATCTGCTCGCGGCCCGCGAACGCATCCGTCTCGTCCTCGGGCACCACGACGGGGTTGAAGGTGGCGATGTCGCCGACCGTCAGCCCCTCGACGCCCTCGCCGAGCGCGTCGATGCGGGCGACCGACTCGTGCCCCATCACCTGCCCGGGGTGGCGGCGGCCGTTCTCGCCCGTGAAGCCGTGGATGTCGGAGCCGCAGATGCCCGTCGCGATGATGCGCAGCCGCACCTCGCCCGCGGCCGGCTCCGGGTCGGGCAGGTCGACGACCGCGAGCCGGCCGAGCTCCTCGAGCCGCAGCGCCTTCATCGTGCGGCCTCGGGGACGACCGCGTCGTCCTCCTCGCGGCGCTCGGCGATCGTGCGCACGGCCTTCGAGACCAGGTGGCTGCAGCCGATGAGCACGGCGCCCAGCGCCGCGATCGCGGCGAGCGTGTACGAGCCGCCCGCTTCGCCGAAGGCGACGTCGGCCGCGTTCTTCACGATCGGGGCGAGGAAGCCGCCGAGGCTGCCGACCGAGTTGATGAGCGCGATGCCGGATGCGGCCGCGCCGCCCACGAGGAAGGAGGTCGGGAGCGTCCAGAACACCGGCTGCACCGCGATGAAGCCGGCGGCGCCGACGGCGAGAGCGAGCAGCACGAGCACCGGCTGCTGGAAGACGACCGAGAGCAGGATGCCGACGGCCGACATGCCGAGCGTGGCAGCGGCGACGATGCGGCGGTGGCCCGTGCGGTCGGCGATGCGGGTCGCGACGATGACGGCCACGATCGCGAGGCTCCAGACGGCGGCGGTGAGCAGGCCGACGAACAGCCCGACGTCCTCGCCCACGACCTCGCCGATCGTCGACGGCAGGTAGAAGGTGATGCCGTAGACGGCCATCTGGATCGTCAGGTAGGCGACCGCGAAGTAGAGCACGGCGGGGTTGGCGAGCGCGCGCAGGGCGCCGCGCGGGGAGTGGTCGGCCTTCGACGAGTCCTCGCGGTCGAGCGCGGCGATGAGCACCGACTTCTGCTCCTGCGTCAGCCACTTCGCGTCGCGCGGGCCGTTGTCGAGGTAGCCGATGACGATGAGGCCCACGATGACGGTGATGACACCGGTGACGAGGAACATGATCTGCCAGCCGGCCAGGCCGCCGAGCCCGTCGAGGTCGAGCAGCACGCCCGAGAGCGGGCCGCCGAAGATGAACGCGAGCGGGGCGCCGAAGTAGAACAGGCCGTTGACGCGCGCGCGGTGCTCGACCGGGATCCACTTCGTGAGGTACCAGATGACGCCGGGGAAGAAGCCGGCCTCGGTGATGCCCAGCAGCACGCGCAGCACGTAGAACATCGGCTCGTTGACGGCGAACATCATGAGCGCCGAGACGATGCCCCAGCTGATCATGATGCGCGCGAGCCAGATCTTCGCGCCCACCTTCTGCATGATCATGTTGCTCGGCACCTCGAACACGGCGTAGCCGAGGAAGAAGATGCCGGCGCCGAGGGCGTAGGCGGCATCGGAGATGCCCGTGTCGGCCTGGAAGGCGTCCTTCGCGAACCCGAGGTTCGAGCGGTCGAGGAACGCCAGGATGTACATGAGCAGCAGGATCGGGATGAGCCTGGCGGTGACCTTGCGGATCACCGGGGCGAGTGCTGCGGACTGTGTGTCGGTCATGGGAATCTCCGTCGATCACCGAAGGTCGTTCACGTATGTGAATCGAGGTTCACCAGTGTGAAGCCGCCAGATGATGCCATGCCCGATCCGGGTGCGCAACCGCGGGAGGTCACGGCGAGAGCGCGCCCGTGAGGCCCATCGCCCCGCGGATGCGCTGCGCCGCATCGCGCAGCGGCCCGTAGAGCGCGTGCTGCCACCCCTCGGCGGTGCGGCTCTTGGGCATCGTGATGCTCATGGCCGCGGCGATGCCGGTCTCGGCCTCGGTGGTGAGCGGCACGGCGACGCAGCGGCAGCCGGCGACGAACTCCTCGTCGTCGATCGCGAAGCCGAGCTCGCGGGCGCGCGCGACGATGCGCATGAGCTCCGGCACATCGGTGATGGTGCGCGGTGTGAGCTCGGGCAGCACGACCGACTCGAGCCGGGCCCGCGCATCCGCCTCGTCCAGCACGCTCAGCAGCGCCTTGCCGATGCCGGTCGCGTGCGCGTGCAGCCGCATGCCGACCGTCGACGCCATTCGCATGGGGTTGGGGGAGAGGCTGATGCCGATGTAGACGTTCTCGACGCCGTCGAGCCGCGCGAGCTGCACGGTCTCGCCGGTCGTCTGCACGAGCTGGTCCATGACGGGCTTCGCCGTCTCCAGCAGCAGCCGGTGCCCGTCGTACTGCTGGCCGAGCTGCCACGTGTGCAGGCCCAGGCGGTAGCGCCGCTCCGAGAGCTCGAGCCAGCCGGCGTCGACGAGCGTGCCGAGCAGCCCGTGCGCGCTCGAGCGAGGCAGGCCGAGCGACTCGGCGATCTCGCCGAAGGTCGCGGAGCCGCGCTCGGCGACGAGGTCGACCGCGGCGAGCGCCCGCTCGGCGGACTTCACCGGGCCACGTGCCTGACTCATGCGCTCCCCTCGGTCGTGGGCTGACGCATCCATTGTCCCGCGCGGGCGCGAGCGCGCCGACTCGGGCACTTCCGCGCGACTCGGGCATTTCCGCGCGACTCGGGCATTTCCGCGCGACTCGGGCATCTTCGCGCGACTCGGGCACTTCCGCGCGACCCGGGCCGTCGTGTCAGCACCGGTCGGGCGCAGCAGCACCGGTCGGGGCCGTGATCAGCGGACGCGGGCGCGCGGACGGTACTCCACGAGCTCGTGGGTCGAGCGCACGAGCGCGCGCAGCTCCTCGAGCGTCTCGGGCGCGGCGCCGAGCGTGCGCGCCTGCACGAGCACGTTGCCGATCGCGCTCGCCTCCACGGGACCGGCGACGACCGGCAGCCCCGTGCGGTCGGCGGTCAACTGGCACAGCAGCGCGTTCCGCGAGCCGCCGCCCACGACGTGCACGCGCTCGATGCGCTGCCCGCTGATGCGCTCGGCGTCGCGCAGCGTCACGGCATAGCCCTCCGCGAGCGACTCGAGGATGCAGCGCACCACCTCGGCGTGCCCGCGCGGCGGGCGCAGGCCGCGCTCGCCGAGCCATGCCGCGATGCGCGCGGGCATGTCGCCGGGCGGGTAGAAGGTGTCGTCGGTGGGATCGAACACCGGCACCTGCCAGTCGACCCGGGCGGCCGCCTCGAGCAGGTCCGGCAGGCTCGCGCGCTCGCCCGCGGCCTCCCACGTGCGCATGGTCTCCGACAGGATCCACAGGCCCATGACGTTCTTGAGAAAGCGGTTGCGGCCGTCGACGCCGCCCTCGTTCGTGAACTGCGCCTCGAGCGCGGCAGGGGTCGCGATCGGCGCGGGCGTCTCGACGCCCACGAGCGACCACGTGCCGCTCGAGATGTACGCCGCGTCCGGCCCCATCGGCACGCCCACGACGGCGGATGCGGTGTCGTGCGATCCGACGGCGAGCACGTCGGGTGCGCCCTCGATGCCGTAGTGCGAGCGTGCCGCCGCGTCGATCGGGCCGATGACGGTGCCGGGCTCGACGAGCTCCGCGACGAGCGACTCGGGGATGCCGAGCATGCCCATGAGCTCGGTGTCCCAGCTGCCGTCGAGCCGCATGAGGCCCGTCGTGGAGGCGTTCGTCGCCTCCATCACCATGCGGCCGGTCATCCAGTAGCCGAAGAGGTCCGGCAGCATGAGCAGCCGGTCGGCCGCCTCGAGCATGCCGCGCTCGCGGTCGACCGCGAGCTGGTTGATGGTCGTGAACGGCATGCGCTGCAGGCCGCACCGCGCGTAGAGGTCGGGCTGCGCGATGACGCGGTCGACGAGCTCGAGCCCGTGCGCCGTGCGGTCGTCGCGGTAGGAGTAGGGGATGCCGAGCAGGTGGCCGCGCCGCAGCAGGCCGTAGTCGACCGCCCACGAGTCGACCGCGACCGACGCGAGCGACGCATCCGCCGTCCGTCCCCTCGAGGCCGTCGCGACGCCCTGCATCGCCGCGTCGTAGAGGCTGAGCACCGACCAGTGCAGGCCGTCGCCGATGCGCACCGGGCGGTGCTCGAACCGCGCGACCTCCTCGAGCCGCAGCGTCCGCCGCGACACCTCGGCGCGCACGACGCGACCGCTGGTGGCGCCGAGGTCGATGGCGGCGACGGTCGCCGTCATCGCAGGAATGCCGCCGCGACGCCGGAGTCGACCGGCACGTGCAGGCCGGTGGTGTGGCTGAGCTCCGGCCCCGTGAGCGCGGCGACGGCGTTGGCGACGTGCTCGGGCAGCACCTCGAGCCCCAGCAGCGTGCGGCCCGCGTAGTACTTGCCCAGCTCGGCCTCCTCCACGCCGTACACCTTGGCACGCGAGGCGCCCCAGCCGCCCGCGAAGATGCCGGAGCCGCGCACGACGCCGTCGGGGTTGATGCCGTTGACGCGCACGCCGTGCTGCCCGAGCTCGGCCGCGAGCAGCCGCACCTGGTGCGCCTGGTCGGCCTTCGTCGCCGAGTAGGCGATGTTGTTCGGCCCGGCGAAGACGGCGTTCTTCGACGAGATGTAGACGATGTCGCCGCCGAGGCCCTGATCGATGAGGGCCCGTGCAGCCGCGCGCGAGACGAGGAAGGACCCCTTCGCCATCACGTCGTGCTGCAGATCCCAGTCGGCCTCGGTCGTCTCGAGCAGCGAGCGCGAGAGCGACAGGCCGGCGTTGTTCACCACCAGGTCGAGGCCGCCGAAGGCGAGCAGCGTCGAGTCGACCGCGGCCTGCACCTCGGCCTCCTTCGTCACGTCGCACTGCACGCCGATCGCGACGTCGGCCGAGCCGAGCTCGGCGGCCGCGGCCTGCGCCTTCTCGAGCGACAGGTCGGCGATCACGACGCACGCGCCCTCGGCCGCGAGCCGCGTGGCGATGGCCCTGCCGATGCCGGATGCGGCGCCCGTGACGAGCGCGATGCGGCCGGCGTGCGAGCGGGGCTTCGGCTGCCGCTGGAGCTTCGCCTCCTCGAGCGCCCAGTACTCGATGCGGAACTTCTCGGCATCCGAGATGGGCGCGTACGTCGAGACCGACTCGGCGCCCCGCATGACGTTGATGGCGTTGACGTAGAACTCGCCGGCCACGCGGGCGGTCTGCTTGTCCTTGCCGAACGAGAACATGCCGACGCCCGGCACGAGCACGATCGCCGGGTCGGCGCCGCGCATCGCGGGGGAGTCCTTCGTCGCGTGCGCGTCGTAGTAGGCGGCGTAGTCCTTCCGGTACTGCTCGTGCAGCGCGCTCAGCCGCGCGATCGCCTTGTCGAGCGGTGCGTCGGCCGGCAGGTCGAGCACGAGCGGCTTGACCTTCGTGCGCAGGAAGTGGTCGGGGCACGAGGTGCCGAGCTCTGTGAGCCTGCGGTGGCCCGCGCGCTCGAGGAAGTCGGTCACGACCTTGGCGTCGGTGAAGTGCCCCACCATCGGCCGGTCCGCCGAGGCGATCGCCCGCACGTGCGCGGCGAGCGCCACCGCCTTCGCGCGCCGCTTCGCCGGCGGCAGGGCGCCGTAGCCCTTGAGCGCCCGGCCGAACGGCTCGGCCTTGCCGTGCTCCTTGAGGTAGGCGGATGCGGTGCGGATGATCCAGCGCGAGTTGCGCTCGGTCTCGGCGCTCGTCGCGCCCCACGCCGTGATGCCGTGCCCGCCCAGGATGCAGCCCACCGCATCCGGGTTCGCTCGTTGGATGTCGCGGATGTCGAGCCCGAGCTGGAAGCCGGGCCGGCGCCACGGCACCCACACCACCTTGCCGTCGTAGATCTTCTCGGTGAGCTCTGGCCCGTCCGCCGCGGTCGCGATCGCGATACCGGCGTCGGGGTGCAGGTGGTCGACGTGCGGCAGGTCGACGAGCGCGTGCATCGCGGTGTCGATCGAGGGGGCCGCCCCGCCCTTGCCGTGCAGGCAGTAGTCGAAGGCGGCGACCATCTCGTCCTCGCGCTCGACGCCGGGGTAGACCGCCTCGAGGCCGCGCACGCGATCGAGCCGCAGGGTGGCGAGCCCCTGCTCGGTGAGGGTGCCGAGGTCGCCGCCGGAGCCCTTCACCCAGATGAGCTCGAGCATCTCGCCGGAGGCGGGATCCTTCGCACGGCCCTTCGCCGAGGTGTTGCCGCCCGCGTAGTTGGTGTTGCGCGGGTCGGACCCGAGCCGGTTGCTCCGGCCGATGAGCTCCTGAACGACGGGGTTGGTCATGATCCCTTCCGGGGTCTCGGGTAGTGCAGCATGGCCACCTTCACACGGGCCCGGTTGCAGCATGGCCACCGTGCGGCAACCGGGCCAAGGCCCCTCAG
>DASSWM010000168.1:0-2314 GCA_035704865.1 Agrococcus sp. | reverse complement strand
CGGCGTACGCATGAGCGCGATCAGCGGAGAGGGGCCAGGCGCCGACGAGAGACTCCCACAGGATGTTCTCGAACGGGCCGTCCCCGATGGGGGCGCGCTCGCGCAGCTCGGCGAGCAGAGCGCCCCAGGCCTCGGGAACCTCGGCGAGCACGTGGATGCGCGCGCGGGTGTCCTCCCCGCGCTTGGTGTCGTGCGTCGAGAGCGCCGTGAGCGAGGCGGGGAAGCTGCCCTGGCGGACGAGCTGGCGGCGGTGGAACTCGTCGACGTCGACCGCGAACTCGGCCGGATCGGCGCCGACCTCGGTGAGCGAGGCGAGGCGCGAGTAGCGGTAGAAGGCCGTGTCCTCCACGCCCTTCGCCATGACCATGCCGCTCGTCTGCTGGAACCGGATCGCGATCGGCTCGGCCGGGTCGGCGAGAAGCGGCGCGAGCGCGTCGAAGGTCGCCTCGAGCTCCGGGCGGGATGCCCGGGCGGCAGTGAGCGCGGCCTCGAGCTGCTCGACCCCGACGGGCAGGTACGAGCGGTAGACGGGGAAGCACGCGAGGAGCTCGGCGAGCGCGTCGGCCGCCTCGGGGATGGCGTGCGGGAGCTCGCGCTCGAGCCGGAGCACCTCGCTGCGCAGGATGGTGTCGGCGATGCGCCGCTTCGTGCGGCGGATGAGCGCATGCCAGTCGAGCCGCTGCGGCTCGTCGGCGCCGCCCGCGGTGGACTCCTGCAGCTGGTGGGCGGTCGAGGTCTCGGCGCGCAGTCGCGCGTCGAGGTCGTCGAGCGCGCCGCGCCCGGCGGGGTCGACGAGCACGCGGTCGATCGTCGCGAGCGCGTCGTAGCCGGTCGTGCCGGCGACCTGCCAGAACGACGGCAGCTGCTCGTCGCCCTCGAGGATCTTCTCGACCCACACGGGCGCGTGGCCCGTCGCGCGGGCGAGCTCGTCGAGGTACCCGCCCGGGTCGAGCAGGCCGTCGGGGTGGTCGACGCGGATGCCCTGCACGAGCCCCTCGCGCACCCACCGCACGATCTCGGCGTGCGAGCGCTCGAACACCCACGGCACCTCGACGCGCACGGCGGCGAGCGTGTTCACGGCGAAGAAGCGCCGGTAGTTGAGCTCGGCGTCGGCGCGGCGCCAGTGCACGAGCTCGAAGTGCTGGCGGTCGAGCACCGCGCGCAGCTGCTCGGGCGTCGCTGCCGAGCGGTCGTCGACGTCGTCGGCGGTGCCGGCCGCGAGCGGGTACTCGGTGCCGTAGACGGTGACGGAGTCGTCGCCGAGCGCAACGTGCCCCTCGGCGATGACCTCGTCGAGCTCGGCCCCCAGCACGGGGATGCGCACGCGATCGCCGCCGAACGCCCAGTCGACGTCGAAGGCCTCCGCCATCTCGCGCTCGCGCCCGTCGCGCAGCAGGCTCCACCACCAGTCGTTCTGCCGGGGGTCGGCGACGCCCATGTGGTTCGGCACGATGTCGACGAGCACGCCGAGGTCGCGCGCGGCGGCGGCCGCTGCGGCGCGCTCGAGCGCCTCCCGCCCGCCGCGCTCCTCGTCGACGGCGCCGTGGTCGACGACGTCGTAGCCGTGCTGCGAGCCGCGCGTCGCCTGCAGGAGCGGCGACAGGTAGAGCCAGTCGGCGCCGAGGAGGCGCACGTAGTCGGCGAGCGCCGCGACCTCGTCGAGCGGGAACTCGGGGCTCACCTGCAGGCGGTAGGTGGAACGGGGCAGCTCGGTGCGGCTCATGCGGGCGTCACCGCCGGGGTGCCGATGACCTCGATGGGGGCGGGCGACAGCGACAGCGACACGGCGTCGTCGACCGTGTGCTCGGCCTCGACGTGCTCGCGGAGCACCACGAGGCTGATCGCCTCGAGCTGCATCGAGGAGCCGGCCTCGATCACGGCGGCGGTGTCGCCG
Source organism: Agrococcus sp. (assembly GCA_035704865.1). Lineage (GTDB taxonomy): Bacteria > Actinomycetota > Actinomycetes > Actinomycetales > Microbacteriaceae > Agrococcus. The sequence goes on along the minus strand of DASSWM010000168.1, from coordinate 420 downwards.
AGGCCGCTCGTGTCGACGAGCCGCTCCCAGCGCGCGCCGTACTCGGCGGGCGGCAGCGTCAGCTCGATCGGCTCGGTGTGCGCGGAGAAGTAGACGAGGAAGTTGACGTCCGTGATGCGCTCGCCCCGGGCATCCCGCCCCCGGATGCCGTGGCCGTTGAGGTAGACGCCGACGACGCGGCCGAAGCCGGACTCCCAGTCCGACTCGTCCATCGCGGTGCCGTCGGGGCGCAGCCACTCGACGTCGGGCAGCGGGTCGCTCTTGCCGCGTCTGACGGGCCGGCCGTCGAAGTACCGGGTGCGCCGGAACGTGGGATGCTCGCGCCGCAGCCGCGCGAGCGAGCCGACGAACTCGACGAGCGAGGTGTCGGCGGTCGACCAGTCGATCCACGCGAGCTCGTTGTCCTGCGCGTACACGTTG
>DASSWM010000167.1:0-3431 GCA_035704865.1 Agrococcus sp. | reverse complement strand
CGGCGATCATCATGGCGTCGCAGATGATCCGCGCCGGCGACGCCGACATCGTCATCGCGGGCGGCGTCGAGTCGATGACCCGCGCGCCCTGGGTGCAGGCCAAGCCCGAGCGCGCCTTCGCCAAGCCGGGCGACGCCTTCGACACGTCGATCGGCTGGCGCTTCACGAACCCCCGGCTCGCCGCCCGCGACAAGGCCACTTTCTCGATGCCCGAGACCGCCGAGGAGGTCGCGCGCGTCGACGGCATCACGCGCGAGGAGGCCGACGCCTTCGCGCTGCGCTCGCACGAGCGCGCGATCGCCGCGATCGACGCCGGCCGCTTCGACGACGAGATCGTCGCCGTGCCCACGAAGGCCGGCGACGTGACGGTCGACGAGGGCCCCCGCCGGGAGACGACGATGGATGCGCTGGCGCGCCTCCGACCCGTCGTGGCCGGCGGGTCCGTGGTCACCGCGGGCAACGCATCCAGCCTCAACGACGGCGCATCCGCGATCGTCGTCGCCTCCGACGCGGCCGTCGAGCGGCTCGGGCTCACGCCCCGCGCCCGGGTGGTGGGCGGCGCGAGCGCCGGCATCGCGCCGGAGATCATGGGGCTCGGGCCTGTGCCAGCGACCGAGAAGGTGCTCGCGCGCACGGGGCTCTCGATCGACGACCTCGGCGCGATCGAGCTGAACGAGGCGTTCGCGACGCAGTCGATCGGCACGATCCGGCGGCTCGGCCTCGACGACGCGCTCGTGAACGCCGACGGCGGCGCGATCGCCCTCGGGCACCCGCTGGGCTCCTCCGGCTCGCGGCTCGTCGTGACGCTGCTGGGCCGCATGGAGCGCGAGGGCGCCGACCGGGGCCTCGCGACCATGTGCGTGGGCGTCGGCCAGGGCACCGCGATCATCCTGGAGCGCGTGTGAGCGGCCGCTCCTCGTTCGTCAACTGGTTCTGCGGCGGTTCGAACGGAATATCTGCTCGAAGGCCGGCAGAACCAGTTGACATCCGGGTTGCCGCGGCACGGGTGGGCGCGGCACGGGTGGGCGCGACACGGGTGGGCGCAGCACGGATGGGCGCAGCACGGGTTGCCGCGGCCAGGGCGGACGTCCGATGAGCGCGACGCTGCGCATCGAGGAGCGCGAGACGCACGTGCTCGCCACGCTCGACCGGCCCGAGAAGCGCAACGCCATCGACCAGGAGCTCGTCGACGCGCTGCACGCGCTGTGCGCGCGGCTCGAGGTGGAGCGGCGCACGCTCGTGCTGACGGGCGCGGGCGGCTCGTTCGCCGCCGGCGCCGACATCGCGCAGCTGCGCGACCGCCGCGCCGACGACGCGCGCGCCGGCATCAACACCCGCTGCTTCCAGCGCATCCGCGCGCTGCCCATGCCCGTGATCGCCGTGCTCGACGGCTACGCGCTCGGCGGCGGCGCCGAGCTCGCCTACGCGGCCGACATCCGCATCGGCACGCCGAGCCTGAAGATCGGCAACCCGGAGACGGGGCTCGGCATCATCGCCGCCGCCGGCGCGACCTGGCGGCTGCCGGCGATCGTCGGCGAGCCGCTGGCCGCCGAGATGCTGCTGACCGGCCGCATCCTGAGCGCCGACGAGGCGCTCGCCGCCGGGCTCGTGACCGCCGTGCTCGAGCCGGACGCCGCGCTCGAGCATGCCGTCGAGCTCGCCCGCCGCATCGCGAAGCTCGACCCGGCCGCGACACAGGCGACGAAGCGCGCCATGCTCGCGCCCGCCGACGCACACCCGGCTTTCGAGCTCGAGGAGCAGGCGGTGCTGTTCGAGAGCGACGAGAAGATGCGCCGCATGACCGCGTTCCTCGAGCGGCGCAAGCCCGCGAGCGCCCACGCGGCACCGGCGAGCAGTGTCGCCGCGAGCACGGCCAGCGCGCAACCGGCAAGCGATGTGGCGAGCACGGCAAGCCCGGGCAGCGAACCAAGGAGCGAGCGATGAGCGACGCCAAGCCCCACGACGACACAGATGCCGTGGTCGGCGCGGGAGCCCCCGAGCGCGTCGGCGTGCTCGGCGGCGGCCGCATGGGCGCGGGCATCGCGCACGCCTTCGTGCTCGCCGGCAGCCACGTCGTCGTCGTCGAGCGCGACCCCGCCGCGGCCGACGCGGCCCGCGAGCGCGTCGTCGCGAGCCTCGCCAAGAGCGTCGAGCGCGGCTGGGCCGAGCCGCTCGACGAGCTCGAGGGCCGCGTGAGCGTCGCCCTCGACGCCGACGCGTTCGAGAGCAGCGGCCTCGTCATCGAGGCCGTGCCCGAGGACGAAGGGCTGAAGGCGGATGCGCTCGGTCGCGTCGAGGCGGTCCTGGACGACCGCGCGGCGCTCGCGAGCAACACGTCGTCGATCTCGATCGATCGGCTCGCCGCGAGCCTCACCCGCCCCGAGCGCTTCCTGGGGCTGCACTTCTTCAACCCGGTCCCCGCATCCGCCCTCGTCGAGATCGTGCTGGGCGAGGCGACGCAGCCGGCGCTCGCCAACGACGCGCGCGCGTGGGTCGAGGCGATCGGCAAGACGCCCGTGACGGTGCACGACGCGCCCGGCTTCGCCAGCTCGAGGCTCGGCGTCGCGCTGGGGCTCGAGGCGATCCGCATGGTCGAGGAGGGCGTCGCGAGCCCTGGCGACATCGACGCCGCGATGGAGCTCGGCTACAAGCACCCCGTCGGGCCGCTGCGCACGACCGACATCGTCGGCCTCGACGTGCGGCTCGGCATCGCCGAGCAGCTGCACCGCGACCTCGGCCCCCGCTTCGAGCCGCCCCAGCTGCTGCGCGACATGGTCGCCGACGGGCGCCTGGGCAAGAAGAGCGGCCGCGGCTTCTACACCTGGAACGACTGACCCGATCGAGAGTGAGCCACCGATGAGCACGATGAGCACCACCCGACTGCTGCCCAGTTACGTCCAGGACGGCTGGTGGGAGCCCGCCGACGCGAGCGACGCGAGCGTCGTGCGCGACGCGAGCACGGGCGAGGAGGTCGTGCGCGTCTCGACGAACGGCCTCGACCTCGCCGCCGCCCTCGACCACGCGCGCACGATCGGCCACCACAGCCTCGCGCCGCTCACGTTCCACCAGCGGGCGATCCTGCTGAAGCAGTTCGCGCTCGCGCTCACCGAGCGCAAGCAGGAGCTGTACGAGCTCAGCTACCGCGCCGGCGCCACGAAGCAGGACAGCTGGGTCGACATCGACGGCGGCATCGGCGTGCTCTTCACCTACTCGTCGAAGGGGCGGCGCGAGATGCCGCAGTCGACGATCTACCTCGACGGCCCCGTCGAGCCGCTCTCGAAGGACGGCTCGTTCCTCGCCCGCCACATCTGCACGACGCTGCCCGGCGTCGCGGTGCAGATCAACGCCTTCAACTTCCCCGTCTGGGGCTCGCTCGAGAAGCTCGCGCCCGCGTTCCTCGCCGGCATGCCCACGCTCATCAAGCCCGCGAC
>DASSWM010000166.1:0-3188 GCA_035704865.1 Agrococcus sp. | reverse complement strand
CATGGATGTCCTGATCAAGTTCGACGATCTCAGCACCCTGAACGACTACCTCAAGACGATCGTCACGGAGTTCGACAGCGCCGAGGACCGTGCCGACGTGCTCGAGGACGCGATCGGCGACCCCTACGGCCGCAACGACCTGCGCGAGGCCGTCGAGGACTTCGAGGACCGCTGGGACGACAAGCGCGACGAGCTGCGCGACGGCATCAAGAAGGTGCAGGAGCACGTGCAGGGCGTCATCGACGGCTTCACCGACTGGGACGTCGAGACCGCCGCCAGCATGTCGCAGGGCTGATCGCGAGAGCGCCGAGGAGCAGACGATGACCTGGATGAACCCATCGCCCAAGGGGCGCATGATCACGCGAGTCGAGGGCGACCCCGACGTCATCAAGGCGCGCGGCAGCGAGATCGAGAGCCTCGGCCAGATGATGACCGACAGCGCCAAGATCCTCAAGGGCCTGGCGGACGGCACCGACGGCCTCGAGGGCAAGGCCGCCGACAAGCTGCGCGAGGGCGTCGGCGACGTGCACGGCACGCTCGCCGAGGCGGGCGAGCTCTACACGCCCACCGGGCCGGTCGTGCGGGCCTACGGCGTCGCGCTCGCGAGCGACCAGCCGGCCATCAACGGCCACGTCGGCACGTGCGAGACGCTGTGGGAGACGTACATCGGCCTGCCCGGCTCCGTGCAGCCGCGCGGCACCGGCGGGCTCTTCGAGCCCGACCCCGACAGCCCCGAGGCCGAGCAGCAGGCCGATGAGGACGCCGCCAAGCTCGCGGCCTACGAGGCGTGGGAGTCGGAGGCGCGCGCCTTCGACGTCGACTACGACTCGTGGGAGACCGCGTTCGAGACGGCGGCGAACGACGTCGGCGACGCGATCGCGGGCAAGATCGAGGACTCCTTCTGGGACGACCTCGACGGCTTCGTCGCCGGGGCGCTCAAGGTGCTCGCGGTCGTCGGCCTCGTGCTCGCCGTCGTCGGGCTCATCATCGGCGGCCCCATCATCGCCGCGCTCGCCGCGATCGTCGCCGTCGCGACCCTCGCGCTCACGATCTACCAGTACGCGAGAGGGGATGCGTCGAAGCTCGACCTCGCGCTCGCGATCGTGGGCGTCATCCCGTTCGGCTCGCTCGGCAAGCTCGCGCAGGGCAAGTCCGGCGTCGTGAGCGTGCTGGGCGACGTCGCGGGCGGCGCGTTCAAGCCGTCGACGTACAGCGCCGCGATGGGCCAGATGCGCACGCTCTCGATGGCCTCGAGGTTCGCCGGCGGCGGCTTCCAGGGCTTCAGGGCGAGCGCCAGCACCTTCTGGCAGCTCAACAACAACGGCCTCGGCGGCTTCATGACGAAGCTCATGACGGGCAAGAGCCTCGACGACTTCACGCAGCTCAGCAACGTGTTCGACGAGGGCATCGACTGGACGAGCAAGCTCGCGGTCGGCTTCGACTTCGGCCACTCGTACATCGGCAACGCCATCAAGCTCTCGACCTACGGCACCCAGCTGGCAGGCTCCGAGGGGCTCACCGACATGTTCCCGGCGCTCAAGTGGATGGGCTTCTGAGCGCTCCGCGAGCCGGCCGGGGATAGGTTCGAGCCATGGACGACCCGACTGGCTGGCGGGTGGCGGCGGCCACCGAGGACCCGGGCTGGCTCGAGATCCCGGCACGCGACGCGATCGACGCCGAGGCATGGATCCGCGCCCGCGCAGCCGAGCTGCGGCAGGACTGGGGCGTCAGGTGGCAGCCCGAGCACGACGTGCTCGTGCCCGCTGCGCTCGAGCACGCGCTCGAGAGCCGGCGCGCGGACGACGCGCTGTGCTTCCAGTACTGGCCGGTGCGGGAGCTGCGCGTCGCGCTCGTGCACGTCGCGTTCGGCGCCGTCGACGAGCCGATCGACTGGGGCTCGATCGAGGGGGCGCTCTCGCCGATCGAGCTGCCGGAGATCGGCCCGGGCGTGCAGCGCGTCTTCCGCGAGCAGGCGTCCGCGGAGGAGCTGGAGGCGCCCGTCGACCTCATCGGCGTCGACATCGTCTGCAGCGACGGGAGGGCAGTCGTCCACATCCGGCTCGAGCCGACCCTGCCCGGGTTCGCGGCCGACGTCGTGCCGAGCTTCCACGCCTTCGCGGCCTCGATCGCGGTCGACGGCCCCGCAGGGCGCTTCCGCTCGATCCCGCCGCCCGAGCTCGCGCCCGGCGCCGACGGCGTGTGGGCGGACGGCGCGTTCGCGTGAGCCTCAGCCACGACAGCGCAGCGGCCTGGGCCGAGCACCAGTCGCAGAGCGGCTCGCCGCGCCTCGGCATGCTCGAGGCGTACGCGCTGCAGCGGCATCCCGACGCGCTCGCCCTCGCCGGCTCCGACGGCGCGGCGCTGGCCGCGCTCGTGGTGCCGCGGCCGCCAGGGGCGGCCGTGCGCGACCTCGGCGGCTGGGCGGCGGGCATCGCGCTCGTCGCGGTCGTCGCCGCGCCGCTCGTCGGCATGGCGTCGCTGCTGGGCGACCCCGTCGGCGTCTGGCGGATGCCGATCGCCGAGTCTGCGCCGATCGCCGGCACCTGCTTCGCGATCGGCGTGCTCGTGCAGCTCGTCGTGCTGGGCGTGTGGGTCGCGCGCGGCCGCCCGCGCTCGCCGCTGTGGATCTGGGTCGCCGTCGCGACCGTCGCGCTCGGCGCCGTCGCGCTGTGGTTCGGCGCCGGGCTCGCGCAGGCGGCCGGCTACGCGCCGTGGTCGATGTGGTCGGCGCCGATCGGCGCGGCGATCGCCGTCGCGGGCGCGTCCGCGGCGCTGCAGCTGCTGCTCTCCCGCCCAGCCGGCCCGCCGTCGGCGCCCGCGCCGGAGCCCGCCGAGCGGCCGGCGCCGGACGCGCGATCGCTGCGCGACGCGGTCGCCGCGATCGAGCCCGGCGCCCGGCGCGCGGCGCTCGCGGACCGGGACGCCGCGATCGCCGTGCTCGAGCGGCGCGAGCTCATCGCGCCGGAGGTCGCCGAGCGCGCCCGCGCCGCCGATCTCGGCACGCTGCACCGCCTCGACGAGCGCTGAGGCGGCGAACGCCGGCCGACGATGGGCAGTCCTCCCCATCGCGGTGGTGGGGGTGGTTCCGTAGCGTGGGGTGCAGGTGGTCCGGTCGGGCCGCAGAACTCGATTCGATGAGGAGACGGCTATGAGCGACTTCGGTGCCTCTTATTCCGAGATGGAGTCCG
>DASSWM010000165.1:0-2718 GCA_035704865.1 Agrococcus sp. | reverse complement strand
GACCGACTGGGACGTGTCGATCATCACGAACACGCGCGCCTGGATCGAGGCCGTCGGCACCTCGCCGCCGGGCAGCGCGGGCCGGAACGCCATCGCGACCGCGAGCAGCACGAGCAGCGCGCGGCGGATCCAGGCCAGCCTGCGCCCGCGCGCGACGGCCAGCTGCCACGCGCACAGCCCGAGCGCGAGCGCCCCGACGACGATCACGACGATCGGGAGGGTGGGGTGGAAGGTGAGGATCACAGGCGCACCCTCCAGGCGATCGCGCAGACCGTCGCGAAGACGATGAGCACGACGAGCGGCAGCGCGCCCGGCCGGTCGACGACCTGGATCTGCGGCGGCGTCTCGATGTAGCCGGCCTCGATCGCGTTGACGCGGTCGACGATCTGCGGCACCGTCTGGGCGAAGTCGAGCGGGAAGTAGGCGCCGCCGGTGCCCTCGGCCGTGTCGCGCAGCTCCTGCGAGGCCATGTCGCCGCCCCAGTCGAAGGGGTTGATGGCGTAGACGCGCACCTCGTGATCGACGGCCAGCTGGCCCGCCTGCGGGAGCGAGAAGATCTGCTGCCCGTTCACGATGTTGTCGGTCGCGAGGATGATCGAGCGCGGCCGCTCGCTCGCCTCGAGGTCGGCGAAGTCGAGCACGCAGGACGCGAGGCCGTCGCCGACGAGGGAGGCGCCGAGGCCGTTCGCGGTGCCGGCGAGGTAGTTGAACTGCTCGTCGGGGCCGAGCGTGCCGTTCAGCGCCCGCTGGTAGCGGCCGAGCTGCTCGGCGATGTACTCGTAGTCGCTCGTGAGCGGGAAGGCCATGACGCTCGAGGCGTCGAAGATGCGCATGCCGATGCGCTCGCCGTCGAGGCCGCGGGCGATCTCCTGGTAGACGCCGAGGATCTCGGCGTCGACGTCGACCATCGAGCCGGAGACGTCGAGGCACAGCATGATGTCGCGCTTGTAGTCGTCCTCCTGGTTCGCGTGGATGCCGGAGGGGCGCGCGGCGACCGCGCCCGCGATCGTCGCGCCCAGCAGCGACGCGAGCAGCGCGCCGCCGATCCAGAGCCGGTAGCGCAGCAGCGCGCTGCGGAAGCCGGCCAGGCCCGTCATGCGGTCGACGTGCGCGACCGGCAGCCCGCGGTCGCGCCGGCGGCGCGGCAGCCAGAGGCCCAGCACCGCGAGCACGAGCGCCACGACGATCGCGGCGCCGAGCGCCCAGGGCCACAGCAGCATCACATCCACGTCGCCACCACCTGCCTGGCGGACGCGATCGCGGCATCCGGGTCGTGCTTCGCCGCCCGCCGGAACGACGCCGGGTAGTACTGCGCGACGGCGCCCTCGACCGACGGCAGGTCGGCGCCGCGGAGGTCGCGCAGCGTCATGACCTCCGCGACGACGCCCGTCGACTCGTGCGCGAAGAAGCGCAGCACGAGGCTCAGCCGCTGCGCGAGCGCGCGCGGCTCCAGCTCGCCCGCGGCGTGCTCGGCGGCGACCTCGTCGATCATGCCCAGGTACTTCTCCTTCACGCTGCGCACGTCGATCGGCACGGGCGGCGGGGGCGGCGGGGTGAGGATGCCGCGCGGCCGCGTCCACGCCCACGAGAACGCGTAGGCGGCGATGACGAGCAGCAGCGCGCTCGCGCCGAGCACCCACCAGGGGCCGTAGCCGAACGGCGCGTAGGTGTCGGGCGCGGGCAGCCGAGCGAGGCCGGCGTGCATCGACGCGTCCGCCAGCCGCGCCGCGCCGGCGGGCGCCTGCAGCAGCTGGGCCGCGAGCTCAGCGGCGCGCACGGCGGTGCCTCTCGAGCAGCCGGAAGAGCGAGCCGATCGCCTGCGCGCTCGCGCCGATGCGCACGGATGCGATGCCGAGCGAGCGCAGGCCAGTCTCGAGCCGCTCGCGGCGCTCGGCGCTCGCGCCGTCGAACGCCTTCCGCAGGCCCCGGTCGCGGCGCAGGAAGGCGGGCAGCCCGACGCCCGTGTCGACGCCCACGAGCTCGCGGTGGTCGCCCGCGCGCGCCATGAGGTCGGCGTCCCCGACCGAGACCCACAGCACCTCGTGGCGCGTGTGGAGGCGGCCGAGGTGCACGTCGAGGTCATGCGTGTAGGCGAGGTCGTCGGCGATCACGACGATGAGCGAGCGCCGGCGCATGCGCCGCACCGCGTGCTCGAGCACCGCCTCGAGGTGCGAGCGCGGGCCGTCGAGCGCGATCGCCTCGTCGATGCGCCGGAGCATGCGCTCGAGGTGCGCCTCGGAGCCGCCCTCCGCCATGTCCTCGCGCCGCTCCTCGTCGCCCATCAGCAGCGCGACGCGGTCGCCGTGGCGCGTCGCGAGGTAGCCGAGCACGCCCGCGACGAGGATCGCGATCTCGCGCTTCGACTCCCCCGACTCGGCGGTCGCCGCCATGTTGCGGCCCGAGTCGACCACGAGCAGCAGGTTGTGCTGCCGCGAGGCGATGTAGCGCTTGATGAGCGGCACGTGGCTGCGCGCGGTCGCCTTCCAGTCGATGTCCTTGACCTCGTCGCCCGGCTGGTACTCCCGCAGGTCGTCGAAGTCGTGGCTGCGGCCGTGGTGGATCGAGGCGTACTCGCCGTCGAGCAGCTCGAGGGTACGGCGGTGCGCGTGAATCGACATGGTCGTCTTCACCTTGCGCAGCCGCCGCTCCATCGCAGGCTCCTACGGGGTCCGCACGGCGCCGAAGATGGCGTCGATGATCTGCTCGCTCGTCACGCCG
>DASSWM010000164.1:0-3905 GCA_035704865.1 Agrococcus sp. | reverse complement strand
TTCGGGCCGGCGATGCCGATCGACCCGACGGAAGAGAACGACTCGACGATCGGCACGTCGTCGACGTAGCGGTAGCGCTCGCGCAGCCGCTCGACGCGCTCGAGGTACTCGGGCAGGCCGTCCTGGCTGTCGTCGTCCTTGATGGAGTTGCGCGACTCCGCCCGGCACGAGCCCATCCGCACCGACAGGAAGTTCCAGTGCTCGGGCCTGCGGGTCCAGAGCATCGGCCCGAGCCGTATGGCGTGCTCGAACACCTCGGCGACCGGGGGCACCTCGAGGTTGCGCACGCGCTCCTCGATCGGCTTCTCGCGGTAGAGGCGCTCCTCGAGCTCCTCGTACTTCGCCTCGAACTGCTGCACCTCGAACTTGCGGCGCTGGCCGTTCTGCGTCTTCTGGTTGATGAAGTTGCCCATCAGCATGAGCGGCGTCATCACGGCGATGAGCAGCGAGCGCGCCCGCTGCGTCATCGCGTACATCGCGCCCGCGAGCAGGATCGGGGCGACGAGCATCGTCCAGGGGAAGAGGCGCTCGATCATCTCGCGCGGGATGCGCGGGCCGTCGAACGCCGTGCCCGGGTAGCGCGGCTCGACGCGCGGCGAGCGGTTGAACATGAGCGCCCCGCCGCGCTCGAGCACGGGATCGGGGCCGGATGCGTCGAAGGAGCCCGCGAGGGAGACCGACAGCTCGGCGTCACCGATCGTGAAGACCGTGCCGGGGACGACGCGCAGGCGCGACACGAGTCCGCCGTCGACGAGCACGCCGTTCGCGGAGTTGAGGTCGACGACCTCGACGTGCGCGCCGATCTCGATGCGCGCGTGCCGCTTCGACACGAGCGGATCGGCGAGCACGATGTCGTTGCCCGCGTCGCGGCCGATCGTCGCGTGGCCGCGACCGAGCTGGAACTCCTGGCCCGCGAGCGGGCCGCCGACGACGCGCAGCACCGCGACCGACTCGAGCGCCGAGCCGGCCGGCCCGCCCACGCGGCCCGTCGCGCCGAGGTTGACGACCTGCGAGTGGAAGCCGGAGCCGATCGGCGCCTCGGTGATGAGCGCATCCGGCTGCAGCTCGACGAGGTGCTGCTCGGTCGGCGGCGCGACGGCGAGCGTGAGCGTGTCGCCCTCGGCGAAGGCGATCGAGCGGTCCGGGTCGGCGAGCGCGATCTGCCGCGCGACGTCCTCGACCGTCGCGGTCGAGTCGGCGGTGATCACGACGTCCGTGGGCGCCGCGGCCGGTCGCTGGAGGGTGAGCTTGACCTTCATGGGGCGTCTTCTCTTCAGTCCTGGGTGTCGTCCGCCGCGCGCAGCGCGGGATCGTCGAGCAGCGCGAGGTCGCTGCGGGTCACGAGCTGCGACGAGACGGCGTACTCCACGAGGCGCGCCCGGCGGTTGCTCGCGAGCTTGCCGACGCCGCCGCGCAGGCCCTGCACGCCCATCCGGTCGAGCTTGTCGCAGACGTTGTCGAGCTTGCGGTTGAAGCGGCTCATGGTCCACCCGAGCCGCTCGGCGGCCGCGCCGCTCGAGGGCAGCTCGCTCACGCCCACGCCGTCGCGGCGCAGCATCGGCTCGGCGAGCGCGACGATGAGCAGCTTCTGCAGCTGCGTGAGGCCGACGGGCATGACGGTCGTCTCGCCCGAGGAGCGGCGGCGGTGCTCGGTCGACATCGCGAAGGAGGCGTCGTCGGAGTGCAGGCCGATCTCGTACGTCGTGGGCCCGGCGGTGAACACGATCGAGCACTCGGAGAACACGATCGGCAGCCGCGCGCCGGGCGAGAGCCACGACTGCACGGCGCCGCCGCCGCTCGAGATCGTGGCGGAGAGCCGCGAGCCGAGGTTCGAGAGCCACCAGAGGCCGTCCTGGTTGCGGATCTCGAGGAACTGCCGGTGCAGGTACTGGTTGTCGTCGACCGTGAGATCGCCCTCGCGCCCGATCACGAACGCCCGTGCCGGATCGAGCGTGATCCACTCACCGGCGAACTCGAGCTTCAGCTCCGGCACCTGCTCACCCATTCGCGCATCCCGTCGTGTCGTTCGATGACCGTCCATCCGAGCGTACGAGCCGCACGAGGATGCACGACTCGCCGTCCGCGTCGCGCTCGACGACCACCTCGGGCGCCGACGTCTGCGCTGTCACGGGGTCGCCGTCGCTGCGCTCGTAGCGGTACTGGAAGGCGTCGCCCTCCTGCGGCTGCGCGTTCGTCCACGTGAACCGCACGGTGTCGCCCTGCACCTCGCCCTCGAGGTTGATGGGCGCGGGCGGGCGCTGCGGCGCGACGGGCGCCGCGACCGTCTGGCTCGGGTTCGCCTGCGGCTGCGTGCGATCGCCCGCCGTGAGCGCGAGCCACACGATGCCGAAGCCCAGCACGGCGACGAGCGTGCCGCCGATGACCGCGAAGACGGTCTTGCGCCGCGATCGCGGCTCCGGCTGCTGCGCGGCCGCCGGCGCCTCCTGCGGCTGCGGCGCCGCTCCCGCCGGCGTGCGGCGGATCGTCGCGTCGGGCACGGACGACGTGGCATGCGGCTGCTCCCCCGCGTGCGGGTCGATCGAGACGACGCCGCGGATGCGCGTGGCGCCGCCGTCCTCCTCATCCACCGCCTCGGGGTCGAGCGAGTCGTCGAGCACGTCGAGCGGCGTGACGGGCAGCGCCATCTCGGCCTCGACCTGCTGCAGCGCGCGGCCGAACGCCATCGCCGTCGCGTGCCGCCGGGAGGGATCCGGGTCCATCGCCGACGCGAGCACCGCCTCGAGCCGCTGCGGCACGTCGTGGCGCGCGAGCGGCGAGATCTCGCCGCGCTGGATGCGGTCGATGAGGTCGACGCTCGTGTTGCTGCCGCCGGGCAGCTCGAAGGGCGTGCGGCCCGCGAGCAGCGTCGACAGCGTCGCGGCGAGCGAGAAGACGTCGGATGCGGGGGACGACCTGGGCGGCTCGAGGAACGCCTCGGGCGGCGACCACGGGATCGACATGCCGCTCGCGTCATCGCCGATGCCGGAGCTCGTCGCGATGCCGAAGTCGGTGAGCGCGGGGCGGTTGTAGGCGGTGACGAGGATGTTCGCGGGCTTGATGTCGCGGTGCAGGATGCCGGCGCGGTGGGCGGTCTCGACGGCGCCGGCGATCTGCACGCCGAGCGAGAGCACCTCGGGCACGGCGAAGCGGTCGCGCCGGTAGCGCACGCCCAGGTTGGGCTTGGGGCAGTACTCCATCGCGAGGAAGGGCCGGCCGTCGGGCGCGACGGCCGCGCCGTAGATCGTCACGATCGACGGGTGCGTCGAGAGCTGGGCCATGACGTTGGCCTCGTGGCGGAAGTTCTCGATCAGCTCGCGGTTGACGGCATCCGGCAGCAGCACCTTGACCGCGACCTTCCGCGACGGCAGCAGCTGCTGGTAGAGGAACACGTCGGCGAAGCCGCCCGAGCCCAGCAGCGACACGTAGTCGTAGCCGGGCAGCTCCGGGGGCGCCGAGGGCGCGCGCTTCGGGCTCATGGCGCCGACTCGATCGTGACGACCTGCGCGTCGCCCAGGTCGAGGCGATCGCCCAGCTGCAGGATCGTCGACGCCTCGGGGCGCAGCCGCTGCGGTGCGGCGCCCTCGCGCAGCAGCAGCGTGCCGTTCGTCGAGCTGAGGTCGATCGCGACCAGGTTCCAGTCCTCGACGCGCAGCTCGACGTGGCTGCGCGAGATGTCCTCGCTCGGGCTGTCGACGGTCACGAGGCGCGGCACGCGGCCGTCCTCGACGCGGCGCGAGCGCGGCCGGCGGCCGATCACCACGCCGCGCCCGAGCGGGATGCGCTCGCCCGAGGTGAGCACCGCGACGGCGATCTCGGGGCGACGGCGCTGCGCGGCGGAGCTCTCGTCGATCGGCGCGCCGCACGTGCCGCAGCGCGTGGTGCCCGGCGCGTTGACGTGGCCGCTC
>DASSWM010000163.1:0-4856 GCA_035704865.1 Agrococcus sp. | reverse complement strand
GAACCACTCGGCTGCGAGCGCCTCGTCGCCCACGTTCGGGCGCACGTCGTGCTGGGTGGCGACGTACTCGTCGAGGTCGTTGAGCATGCGGCGCGCCTGGTTCTCCTGCGCGTCGATGCCGGTGAGCGACTGCAGCCGCCGGTGGTGGTGGCCGGGGTCGACGACCTTCGGCCGGATCGCGACCGTCGTGCCGCCGTCGCCCGTGCGGATCGCGAGCTCGGCGATGTCGTAGCCGAGCGCGTTGAGGCGCTCGATGCGGTCGCGGATGCGCCAGCGCTCGTCGGCGCGGATCACCTGGTCGCTGTGCAGCTCGTGCCACAGCGACGTGTACTGGTCGACGATCGAGCCGGCCACCGCCACGGGATCGATCGACTCGTCGAGGCGGCCGCCTGCGGCGAGGTCGAGCAGCTCGCCGGCGATGTTGACGCGCGCGATCTCGAGATCCTCCTCGCGGCGGCCGCGCGAGAGCCCGCCGGTCTCGAGCGTGCCCGTCTCGGCGTCGACGAGATAGGCGGCGAAGGCGCCCGCGTCGCGGCGGAAGAGGGTGTTCGACAGCGACACGTCGCCCCAGAAGAAGCCGACGAGGTGCAGCCGCACGAGCAGCCCCGCGAGCGCGTCGACGAGCCGCTCGGCCGTGGCCTCCTTCATCGAGGAGGAGTAGAGGGCGCGGTAGGGGAGCGAAAAGCGCAGGTGGCGCGTGACGAGCACCGCGGCGAGCGGCTCGCCGTCGCGGTCGATGCGCCCGTCGAGCACCGCGAGCGGCTCGACGCACGGCACGTCGAGCCGCTGCAGCGTGCGCAGCATCGCGTACTCGCGGCTCGCCATCTCGGCGGTCGTCTCCTTGATCGCGACGACGCGGCCGTTCAGCCGCGCGAAGCGCACGAGGTGGCGCGAGATGCCCTTCGGCAGCTGCACGACGTCGTCCTCGGTCCACTCGTCGAGCGGCAGATCCCATGGCAGGTCGAGCAGCGTCGCGTCCATGAGGGACGACGTGATCCGCAGGTCGGAGGGCATGCCGCCATCGTAGGCGCGTGCGCGCCGGACGGCCCCGACGCATCCGCCGCACGGCACCGCTCACGACCGAGGGGCCCCGACCGCCTGGCCGGGACCCCTCGAGGCGCGATGCGTCAGATGCGCCGGCCGGACTCCTTGTCGAACACGTGCAGGTGCGACTGGTCGGGCGTGATGTACACCGTGTCGCCCAGCTTCGCGTGGTTGCGGCCGTCGACGCGCGCGACGATGTCGACGCGCTTGCCCTCGACGTCTGCGTGCCCGTAGAGGTAGCCGTCGGCGCCGAGCTCCTCGACGAGGTCGACCTCGACCGGCAGGCCGTCGCCCTGCTCGGAGACCGAGACGTCCTCGGGGCGCACGCCGACGATGATGCCGTCCTTCACGCCCGCCATCTGGTCGCGCGAGATGGGCACGAGGTGGTCGCCGAAGTGCACGCCGCCCTCGCTCGTGTGCAGCTCCATGAGGTTCATGGCGGGGCTGCCGATGAAGCCGGCGACGAACACGTTGGCGGGCTCGCTGTAGAGGTCGCGGGGCGTGCCGACCTGCTGCAGCACGCCGTCCTTGAGCACCGCGATGCGGTCGCCCATCGTGAGGGCCTCGGTCTGGTCGTGCGTGACGTAGACGGTCGTGACGCCCAGCCGGCGCTGCAGCGACGCGATCTGCGTGCGCGTCTGCACGCGCAGCTTGGCGTCGAGGTTGGACAGCGGCTCGTCCATGAGGAACACCTGCGGCTGGCGCACGATCGCGCGGCCCATCGCGACGCGCTGCCGCTGGCCGCCCGAGAGCGCCTTCGGCTTGCGTGCCAGGTAGGGCTCGAGGTCGAGCAGCTTCGCAGCCTCCTCGACGCGCTTGGCCCGCTCCTCCTTGGCGACGCCGGCGATCTTGAGCGCGAAGCCCATGTTCTCGGCGACCGTCATGTGCGGGTAGAGCGCGTAGTTCTGGAAGACCATCGCGATGTCGCGATCCTTCGGCGGCATGTCGGTGACGTCGCGGTCGCCGATCATGATGCGACCCTCGTTGACCTCTTCGAGGCCCGCGAGCATGCGCAGGGTGGTGGACTTGCCGCAGCCGGAGGGGCCCACCAGCACGAGGAACTCCCCGTCGGCGATCTCCAGGTCGATCTCATCGACCGCGGGCTTCGTGCTTCCCGGGTAGACCCGGGATGCCTTGTCGAACGTCACAGACGCCATTGTCGTTTCCTTCCACCGGCAGGTACGTGCCGGACGATCCGTTGTGTCAGGACGGGCGGCTTCGCCCGCAGTCATGATCTTCGCACAGCGGGGCTGCCGGTTCGCATAGCGATCGCCGCTACCCTGAATCTCGGCGTGTGATCTGACCGCGCCGACTGCCGGATGCCCGGCCGACCCCAGGACAGGACCGCATGACCGAGAAGCTGACGAAGAACGAGCGCCGCGCGCAGGCGCGCGAGCAGGCCCGCAGGATGCAGGAGGAGCGCCGCCGCAAGGAGCGCGTCAAGAAGGGCCTCACGATCGGCGGCATCATCATCGCCGCGGTCGCCGTCGTCGCGATCGTCGCGATCGTCATCGTCAACAGCATCCGCCCCGCAGGCCCCGGCCCCGAGAACATGGCGTCGAACGGCATCGTGATCGGCGAGGGCTTCGAGGCCGTGCGCACGGCCGCGACGCCCGCCGAGGGCGAGCCGACGCCGACCGAGCCGCGCGACGACATCATCCAGATCGAGATCTACCAGGACTACATGTGCCCCGTGTGCGGCACGTTCGACGAGGCCAACCGCGCCACGCTCGAGCAGCTGATCTCGACGGGCGCGGCGACGGTGGAGATCCACCCGATCGCGATCCTCGACCGCTTCTCGCTCGGCACGAAGTACTCGACGCGCTCCGCGTCCGCCGCCGGCTGCGTCGCAGAGTACGCGCCCGACAAGTTCTGGGACTTCAACAGCGCCATGTTCGAGAATCAGCCCGCCGAGCAGACGGCGGGCCTGTCGAACGAGGAGATCGTCGGCGTCGTCGAGTCGGTCGGCATCGACACCTCCGGCGGCCTGGCCGAGTGCATCACCGAGGGCCGCTTCATGAGCTGGGTCGAGGACGCCACGGTGCGCGCCGGCACGCAGCCGCTGCCCGGCACCGACGGCGTGGTCGCCGACCGCACCCCGACGGTGCTCGTCAACGGCCAGAAGTACCCGGGCGCCGCGGGAGACGCCGCTGGCTTCCAGGCCTTCATCACGGCCGCCGCCGGCCAGCAGGGCGGCGAGTCGACCGAGGAGCCCGCCGAGACGGAGCCCGCGGAGACGCCGGCGCCCACCGACGAGGGCTGATGCGCCGAGCCGCCCGGCCGGTGGGGGGCGCGCTCGTCGCGCTCGCCCTGCTGGCCGGGTGCGCGCTGACCGGATGCACCCCGGCGCCCCCGCCGCCGATCACGACGATCGGCGAGCTCGGCGCCGCCTACCTCGACGCGGGCGGCGAGTGCGCTGAGCTCGTCGAGCAGTACCGCGCCTCGGAGGACGCGCCGGTCGTCGCGACGTGCGGTGCTGAGACCGAGCTGATCCTCGCCGCGGACGCCGACGCGGCGCAGGCGATCGCGACCGAGCGCCAGCTGCAGGAGCAGACGGTGCTCGTCTCCGGCCGCTGGGTCATCCGCGACCCGCGGCTCGAGCAGCTGCAGCAGCAGCTGGGCGGCCAGATCGTCACGCTCTCGCCCGCCGACGGGCCGGCGAACATGGCCGATCCGATCGCGTTCGACGCCGACGGCGTCGTGGCCGCCGACCCCGTGCCGGCCGACGGCGACCCCGCCGGCCTGCCCGACGCATCCGGCATGCACGACGTGCTCGTCGTGATCGACGCGCACTGCGACTACTGCGACCGGCTGCTGCGCGCGAGCGGCGAGCTGCTGACCGAGCTGGCCGACAGCGGCGAGGCGCGCGTCGCCTACCTGCCGGTCTCGCTCGGCGACGAGATCGCGAACGGCTACGCGTCGACGCTCGGCGCCAACGCGCTCGCGTGCGTCGCCGACGCCGAGCCGAGCGCGTACCGCACGTTCCAGACGGCGCTGCTGTCGCACCTGCAGCAGCAGCCGTTCGAGGCGTCCGCGGTCGCCGAGCTCGCCGCCGAGCACGTGAGCGCCGACGGCGCGGCCGCGGTCGGCGACTGCATCGGCTCGGCCGAGTTCGCCTGGTGGGTGCGGCAGGCGACGGTGCGCGCGATCGAGGAGCCGCTGCAGGGCGTCGAGCCGCTGCGGGGCACGCCGACCGTGATGGTCGACGGCGTCGCCTTCGCGGGCGACGTGAGCGACCCGGCGGCGCTCGAGGCCTTCATCGCCGAGCAGCAGCCGCAGCCGTAAGGCACGCGCAGGCCCCTCGAGCCCCCTGTCAGGATCGAACTGACGACCTACGCTTTACAAGAGCGTTGCTCTACCACTGAGCTAAGGAGGCCGGCCGCGAGCGATCGCGGCGCCAGGCCATTCTAGGCTGGCCCGATGCCGCAGCCGACCCCGCCTCGCCTCCGCCCGTGGCGCCCCGAGCGCGACGCGGCCGCCGTGCTCGCCGCGTTCGACGCATCCGCCGATCTGCACCGGCAGGCGCCGCCGCTCGAGACGCCCGACGACGTGCGCGCCTACCTCGCGGCCATCGCCGACGACGCGCTCGCGATCGAGGCGGACGGGCAGGCGGTCGGATGCGTCATGGCCGCCGACCGGGAACCACGGCACGGCACGGCGTGGCTGTCGTACTGGCTCGCCCCCGCCGCGCGCGGCAGGGGGCTCGCGAGCCGGGCGCTCGACACGCTCTCGCGGCGGCTGTTCGCCGACGGCCTGCACCGGCTGGAGCTCGGCGCCCGCGCCAACAATCCCGCGTCGATCGCCGTCGCGGA
>DASSWM010000162.1:0-7846 GCA_035704865.1 Agrococcus sp. | reverse complement strand
GCTCGACTGGCTCGGCAGCCCGTGGGGCATCGCCATCGCGGTCGGCATCCCGCTCGGGATCGTCATCGCGCTGCTCGGCCTCTGGATCAGCACGCGCATCCTCCGCCACCCCGACGTGCGCCGCCCGGCCGGCGTCACGTGGGCGGGCTTCGGCATCGCCGTCGCCGCCACCGTGCTGCTCTCCAGCCTCGGCTCGATCACGCTGCCGTTCTTCGGCGGCATCCCGTTCGCCGACGCCGACCTCGGCCTCGACGAGCTCGATCCGGGCGCGACGGACGAGGAGGCGGTGCAGGAGTGGCTGGCCGGAGGCGGCACCGACCTGCTCGAGCGCTTCGCCGACCCCGCGATGCTGCTGGGCATGCTCGGGCCGTGGCTCGCGGTCGGGCAGCTGCTCGCGCTCATCGTGCCGATCGCCGTCAGCATCTTCACGTGGTGGTGGATGGCGCACGCGATGCGCCCGGCGGACGACGCACCGGACCCGAGCGCGACGGACGCCGACGCGGCGGCCGCGAGCAGCGCATCCGCCGCCTGAGAGCCATGCCGACGCGGCGGCCGCGAGCAGCGCATCCGCCTCCCGAAGCCGTGACGCTCAACCGGATCTGTGGCACGCGGAGCGCCTGAGCGCGCCGCACGACCACAGATCCGGTTGACGAACAGCGCCTCAGGGCTTCGCGTGCCTGGCGATCCCGCGCGAAGAGCAGGCGCTCAGCGCTTCGCTCGCGCGGCGATGCCGCACGACGAGCAGAGGCTCAGCCCTTCGCGCGCTTCGCGATGTCGCGCGCGATGATCTCCTTCATGATCTCGGTCGTGCCGCCGTAGATCGACTGCACGCGCGAGTCGCGGAAGGCGCGCGCGATCGGGTACTCCTCCATGAAGCCGTAGCCGCCGTGCAGCTGCAGGCTCTTCGTGATGACGCGCTGCTCGAGCTCGGTCGCCCACCATTTCGCCTTCGACGCGTCCGCCGTCGTCAGGTGGCCCTCGTTGAGCGCCAGGATGCAGCGCTCGATGTAGGCGCGCGTGATGTCGAGCTCGGTCTCGAGCTCGGCGAGCGCGAACCGCACGGTCGGCAGGTCGCCGACGAGCCCGCCGAAGGCCTTGCGCTGGAAGACGTAGTCGCGGCCCCAGGCGTAGGCGGCCTCGGCCGACGAGAGCGCGCCGCCCGCGATCGAGAGGCGCTCGCGCGGCAGCCGCTCCATCATCGCGATGAGCCCCATGCCCACCTCGCCGACGCGGTTGGCGTCGGGCACCCGCACATCCTTGAAGAACAGCTCGGCGGTGTCCTGCGAGTGCAGGCCGAGCTTCTCGAGCTTGCGGCCGCGCTCGAAGCCGGCCATGCCGTTCTCGACCAGGAAGAGCGTGAAGCCGCGCGAGCCCGCCGCCGGGTCGGTGCGCGCGAACACGAGCACCTTGTCGGCGTGGAAGCCGTTCGTGATGAAGGTCTTCGAGCCGTTCAGCACCCAGTCGTCGCCGTCGCGCACGGCGTTCGTGCGGATGCCCTGCAGGTCGCTGCCTGCGTCGGGCTCGGTCATGCCGATCGCGCCGATCGAGTCGCCCGACGCCATCGGCGGCAGCCAGCGCTCGAGCTGCTCGGGGGTGCCGAGGTCGAGCAGGTAGGCGAGCACGATGTCGTCGTGCACGCCGAAGGTGGCGTTGACGGAGGCGGCGCCGACGCGCGCGAGCTCCTCGCTGATCACCATGCGGAAGCGGTAGTCCTCCACCTCCATGCCGCCGTGCTGCTCCGGGATCGCCAGGCCCACGAGGCCCGCCGCGCCCATCGTGCGGTACAGCTCGCGGTCGATGAGGCCGTCGGCCTCCCACTGCGCGAGGTTCGGCGCGATGTGGCGCGCGACGATCTCGCGCACCGTCTCGCGGAACGCCTCGTGGTCCTCGTCGTAGAAGTCTGAGCGCATCCGACTGTCCTCTCTCGTCTGTGATCTCGGTCGCCGCGAGGCCTAGCGGGCCTGCATGCGGATCGCCCCGTCGAGCCGGATGGTCTCGCCGTTGAGCATGGGGTTCGCGACGATCTGCGTCACCAGGAGCGCGAACTCGGATGGGTTGCCCAAGCGGGCGGGGTGCGGCACCTGGGCGCCGAGCGAGTCGCGCGCCTCCTGCGGCAGCGCTGCGAGCAGGGGCGTGTCGAACAGCCCCGGCGCGATCGCGTTGACGCGGATCTGATGCGCGGCGAGCTCGCGGGCGATCGGCAGCGTCATGCCGACGATCGCGCTCTTCGACGCCGAGTAGGCGGCTTGGCCGATCTGGCCGTCGAAGGCGGCGACCGAGGCGGTCGAGACGATCACGCCGCGCTCCTCGCCGCCGCCGGGCTCGCCGCCCGGGCCGTCGACGGGCGCGAGCCGCGCCATGCGCGCTGCGGCGAGCCGAATGACGTTGAACGTGCCGACCAGGTTGATGTCGATCACGCGCTGGAAGCGGTCGAGCGGGAAGGCGCCCGACTTGCCGACGACCTTCGCGGCGTCGTTGACGCCGGCGCAATTCACGACCACGGGCAGGTCGCCGATGGCCTCGGCCGCGTCGAGCGCGGCGCTCACCTGGACCTCGTCGCGCACGTCGGCGGCCACGAACGTGACGCCCTCGAGCCGGGCCACCGCATCCGCCGCCTCGGTGCCGCCGAGATCGATCACCACCACCTGCGCGCCCTGCGCCAGCAGCGCCTCGGTCGTCGCGAGCCCCAGCCCCGATGCTCCGCCGGTGACGAGCGCCACCTGTCCGTTGATCTCCATCTGCCCTCCGTCGTCGTCGACGCCTTGACCGTATCCCGCGAGCGTCAGCGCGGGCCGTGCGCTGTGGGAACTCAACCGGTCATGCGGTCGTTCGGCGTGACTATTCCTTCGAGCAGCCACAGGACCGGTTGAGATGACAGCTCGCAGCTCGCAGCTCGCAGCTCGCACCTCGCACTCCCGCCGCCGGGTTCGCGCGCCCCGGCTGGCGTGCCGCGGTCCCAGGATGGTAGATATGTGGACGTCCATGCAACTGCGAGGACGACACATGAACGCGACAGGGAGGTCGTGGGGTGACCATGACGATGCCGAGCCAGACCGACGCCGAGGAGCGCGCCGCGCTCGTCGAGGCGGTGCGCGACTTCGCCGACGCGCGCCTCGCGCCCTTCGCCAACCAGCGCGACGCCGACAAGGAGTTCCCGGTCGAGACGCTGCGCGAGGCCGGCCAGCTGGGCCTCGGCGCCATCTGCGTGCGCGAGGACGTCGGCGGCTCGGGCCTCAGCCGCATGGACGCGATCGCGATCTACGAGGCGCTCGCGCGCGGCGACGTCGCGGTCGCGACCTACATCTCGATCCACAACATGGTCGTCGGCATGATCGACGCCGAGGGCACCGACGAGCAGCGCCACCGCTGGCTGCCGAGCCTGTGCACGATGGACGACCTCGGCAGCTACTGCCTCACCGAGCCCGGCGCCGGCTCCGACGCCGCCGCGGTCGCCGCGACGGCCCTGCGCGACGGCGACGACTACGTGCTCACGGGCACGAAGCAGTTCATCTCCGGCGCCGGCACCTCGGCCGTCTACGTCGTGATGGCGCGCACCGGGCTCACCGACGATGGCGGCGTCGACCCCGCCAAGCAGGGCGCGCGCGGGATGACGGCGTTCATCGTGCCCGCTGACGCCGACGGCCTCTCCTTCGGCGGCGAGGAGCGCAAGATGGGCTGGAACGCGCAGCCTACGCGCGCGGTCGTGCTCGACGGCGTGCGCGTGCCCGCCGCGAACCGGCTGGGCGAGGAGGGCGACGGCTTCGGCATCGCGATGCGCGGCCTGAACGGCGGGCGCCTCGGCATCGCCGCCGCCTCGATCGGCGGCGCGCAGTTCGCCCTCGAGCGCACGGTCGCCTACGTGAAGGAGCGCGCGACCTTCGGCGCCCCGCTCGCCACCCGCCAGCACGTGCAGTTCCAGCTCGCCGACATGGAGACCGAGCTGCAGGCGGCCCGCGCGCTGCTCGAGCGCGCCGCCGCGAAGCTCGACGCGAAGGCCTCCGACGCGCCCGCCGCGTGCGCGATGGCCAAGCGCTTCGCGACCGACGCGGGCTTCCAGGTCGCCGACCAGGCGCTGCAGCTGCACGGCGGCTACGGCTATCTGCACGAGTACGGCATCGAGCGGGTCGTGCGCGACCTGCGCGTGCACCGCATCCTCGAGGGCACGAACGAGATGATGCGCATGATCGTCGGCCGCGCGCTGCTCGGCGAGCGGTAGGAAGGCAGCATGACGAACATCACGACGGCCGTCCGCGGCGCCCTCGGCGTCATCGAGCTCGACCGCCCCGAGGCGCTCAACGCCCTCACCCACCGGATGGTGACGGACATGGCGGATGCGCTGCGCGCGTTCGCCGCGGACGACGCGGTCGAGCGCGTGCTCATCACGGGCGCGGCGCAGCAGGCGCCGGCATCGCCGCACGGGGAGCAGGTGCCCGCGGCGAAACCGCGCTGGCAGCAGCCGCTGTGCGCGGGCGGCGACGTCGTCTCGCTGCACGCCGACGTGCAGACCACCCGCGGGCAGGGCGCCGCCCGCTTCTGGCGCGACGAGTACACGCTGAACGCGCAGATCGCCCGCTTCCCGAAGCCTGTCGTCGCGATCCAGCACGGCATCGTGCTCGGCGGCGGCGTGGGCATCTCGGGCCACGCGAGCCACCGCGTCGTCACCGACTCGACGCGCATCGGCTTCCCCGAGGTGACGATCGGCTTCGCGCCCGACGTCGGCGCGACCTGGCTGCTCACGCGCCGCCGCGGCGAGCTCGGCACGCGCGCGGCGCTCACGGGCGACCACTTCGGCGCCGCCGACGCCATCGCGCTCGGGCTCGCCGACAGCTTCGTGCCGGCCGACCGCCTGGACGAGCTCGTGCGCCTGCTCGAGACGACGCATCCGGATGCCGCGATCGAGCAGCTCGCGACCGACGCTCCCGGCGGCACGCTCGAGGCGTCGCGGCCGATGATCGACCAGGCGTTCGCGGGCGACGACCCGCAGGCGATCCTCGAGCGGCTGCGGGCGGCCGGCGAGGAGGGCGAGGCGCTCGCGGCGACGATCGCGAAGCGCTCGCCGTTCGCGGTCGCGGTGGCGCTCGCGGCGCTGCGGCGCGCGCGCCGGCTCGGCTCGCTCGAGGAGGCGCTCGCGCAGGAGTACCGCGTGTCGCGGCACACCTCGCTCGCTCCCGACTTCAGCGAGGGCATCCGCGCGCAGCTCATCGACAAGGACCGCAGCCCGAAGTGGACGCCGTCCTCGCTCGCGGGCGTCACGCCTGCCATGGTGGAGGCGTGCTTCGCACCGGTGCCCGGGGGCGACCTCGAGCTGCCGGAGGCGGGGCGGGCGGCAGCCGGGCCGGTGGCAGCCGGGCGCGGTCAGCAGCAGCAGCCCGACCGGATCTAGCCTGGCTGCAGCCGCAGTCGACCGGGCATGCTCGGGGGAGCGGCCAGCGAGACGGTGACAGCGCGATGACAGAGGAGTCAGCATGACCGAGTACGAGACCATCCGCCTCGAGCGGCGCGGCCGCGTGGCCTGGATCACGCTCGACCGCCCGGAGGCGCTCAACGCGCTCAACACGCAGCTCATGCACGAGCTCGTCGCGCTGACGGCCGAGCTCGACCGCGACGACGCGATCGGCGCGATCGTCGTGACCGGCTCCGAGAAGGCCTTCGCCGCGGGCGCCGACATCAAGGAGATGGCCGACAGGTCGACCGCCGAGATGCGCGAGGCGGACCACTTCGGGCCGTGGCTCGAGTTCGCGCGCGTGAAGAAGCCCGTGATCGCGGCGGTGTCGGGCTACGCGCTCGGCGGCGGGTTCGAGCTCGCGCTCATGTGCGACATCATCCTGGCCGGCGACTCGGCCAAGTTCGGCTTCCCCGAGATCGGGCTCGGCGTCATCCCCGGCATCGGCGGCACCCAGCGCATCGTGCGCGCGGTCGGCTACCCGAAGGCGGCCGAGCTCGTGCTCACCGGTCGCCGCATCGACGCCGCCGAGGCCGAGCGCATCGGCATCGTCTCGCGCGTCGTGCCCGCCGCCGACCTGCTTGCGGAGGCCGACGCGATGGCGACGGCGATGGCGGCCAGGTCGCTGCCGGCGCTCGTGGCGGCGAAGGCCGCGCTCGACGCGGCGCTCGAGACGCCGCTCGAGACGGGGCTCGCGATCGAGGCGGAGCAGTTCACCGCGCTGTTCGACACCGCTGATCAGAAAGAGGGGATGGCGGCCTTCCGTGAGAAGCGCGAACCGAGCTTCCAGCACCGCTGAGCGGCCCGCCGGTCGAGGAGCGCGCGGCGGAGCCGCACGCGGCTCGACCATCGCGTGGACCCCTTCGCCGACCGGGGACCCGCTGCAGCAGGTCGACTCCGCTGCATGGACCCTTTCGCCGACCGGGGACCCGCTGCAGCAAGTCGACTCCGCTGCATGGACCCCTTCGCCGACCGGGGACCCGATGCATCGGGTCCCGCAAGCGCGAACGGGTCCAGCGCGCGCGGCCGCACCTGCCTACAGCGGCTCCGGCGCCGGCCGCGGATCCTCGAAGTCGCCCGAGCGCTTCCGCAGCAGCGCGATGACCCGCACGAGCTCGGCCAGCTCCTCCTCCTCGAGCCCCGTCGCGGTGAACGCCTCGTCGTTGAGCGCGACCGTGGCCCGCTCGACCAGCGTGCGTCCCGCATCCGTGATCGCCAGCACCGTCGCCCGGCCGTCGGTCGGGTGCGGCTCGCGCGTCACGAGGTCCGCGCGCACGAGCCGGTCGACCGTGCTCGTCACGCTCGTCGGGTGCACCTGCAGCCGCCGCACCGCCGACTTCATGGGCATGCGCCCCTCGCGCGTGAACGCGAGCAGCCGCAGCACCTCGAACCGCGCGAACGACAGCGCGAAGGGCCGCAGCACCGCCTCGACCCGCGCCTCGAGCAGCTGCTGCGCGCGGTTGACGGAGGTCACGAGCGTCATGCCGGCCGCCGCATCCGCCCAGCCGTGCTCGACCCACTGGCGACGGGCCTCGGCGATCGGATCGATCGGCATCGGCCTCGCGCTCATCGGCTCCTCCTCATCATCTGTCACCGTAGCGCCCGCGGCCATGCCCGCCGGCGCCGCCACCGCCACCACCACGAAGGGATCGCGATGAAGATCGTCGTGCTCGTCAAGCCCGTGCCCGACACGTACGGCGACCGCGTGCTGAGCCTCGAGACCGGCCTCGCCGACCGCGCCGCGAGCGAGACCGTGCTCGACGAGATCACCGAGCGCGCGCTCGAGGCGGCCATCCGCCACAAGGAGAGCGCCTCCGACGTCGAGGTCGTCGCGATGTCGATGGCCCCCGCCGACGCGCAGTCGACGCTGCGGAAGGCGCTCGCGATGGGCGCCGACTCGGCCGTGCACATCGCCGACGAGTCGCTCGCGGGCGCCGACCTCGTGCGCACCGCCGAGGTGCTCGCCGCCGCGCTGCGCCGCACGGGCTTCGACCTGGCCGTCACGGGCAACGTCTCGACCGACGGCACGGGCGGCGTCATGCCGGCGATGCTCGCCGAGCTGCTCGACGTGCCCGCCGCGACCCGGCTCGAGTCGTTCGAGGTCGGGGCGGATGCGGTGCAGGGCACGCGCGTGACCGATGGCGGCACGATGACGGTCACCGCGGCACTGCCGGCGGTCGTCTCGATCACGGAGGCCCTGCCCGACCCCCGCTTCCCGGCGCTGCGCGGCATCATGGGCGCGAAGAAGAAGCCGCTCGAGGTCGTCTCGCTCGACGACCTCGCGGCCGAGCTCGAGGCGCTCGCCGCGCCCGTCGACGAGACGGCCGCGCCGCGATCGATCATGACGGCCGCCGACCAGCGCCCGCCGCGCGAGGCGGGCGAGATCATCACCGACGAGGGCGA
>DASSWM010000161.1:0-3249 GCA_035704865.1 Agrococcus sp. | reverse complement strand
CGTCGTCGCTCCCGGGCTCGCGGCCAGGTGCGCTGGCTAGACTCGCGCCAACGTCGACGCCCGGCCGGCCGGTGCGGAGCGCACCGCGGCCGACGGCAGCAGCAGGGAGCGCAGATGCAGGTCAGGATCGTCCGCCCGTTCGCGGTGGTGGCACTCGGCGCGGCCGGTCTGCTGGGGCTCTCGGCGGGGGCGCTGACGCCTGACGCATTCCTCGGCGGTGCCCCTGCCGGCGCGCTCGCGACCGGAGTGCCGACCAGCGGCGGGTTCGTGAGCGGCGCCATCGTGAGCGGGCCGCCGGCGGGTGCGGTCTCGGCCGGCGCGCTCGCGACCGAGGACCCGGTCGACCTCGGCGGCGAGGTCGCGGTCGATGCGACCGGGAACACGATCGACGACATCGAGCTCGTGCGCGAGCGGCTCGAGCAGAACAACGCCGAGGGCGACGCCGATCTGTACGCCGTGGTGATCGACTCCTTCGGCGGCATGGACCGCGGTCAGTGGGCGGTAGAGGCAGCCAATGCCTCGGGCCTGCCGAACGACGCCATGCTGGTCGCAATAGCCATGCAGGACGGGCTCTACGGCATCGCGGTCACCGACAGCTACCCGTACTCGCTGGGCGAGGCAGAGGCACTTGCAGTCGATGCGCTCGAGCCCGACCTGAATGCGGGCGAGATCGGCGGCGCGATCATGTCCTACAGCAACGCGCTCGCGAGCGGCGTGGGGCTCGGCGGCGGCGCGGGCGGCGACGGCGGCACAGACGTGAACGTCGACGGCTCGGCCGTCTGGCCGGTCGTGGCGCTCGTGGGCGGCGCGGCCGTCGTGGGCGGCGGCGGCTACCTCATCTACCGCGGCGCCAAGCGCGGCAAGCAGAAGCGCGAGCAGCGCGAGGTCGAGCAGCAGCAGCAGCTGAGCCTCGAGGAGCTCAAGCAGCGCGCCGACATCGCGCTCGTGCAGCTCGACGACACCGTGCAGCAGAGCGAGCAGGAGCTCGCCTTCGCGAACGCGCAGTTCGGCGAGGAGGCGGTCGCGCCCTATCGCCAGGCGCTCGAGAAGGCGAAGGGCGGGCTCGCCGAGGCGTTCAGCCTGCAGCAGCAGCTCGACGACGCGTTCCCCGACACCGACCAGGAGGTGCACGACTGGTCGAGCCGCATCCTGCAGATCGCCGCGGGCGCCGGCAACGAGCTCGCGAGCCACGCCGACTCGTTCGAGAAGCTGCGCAACCTCGAGCAGAACGCGCCGCAGGTGCTCGAGTCGGTCGCGCAGTCGCGCGCCGCGCTCGACGGCCGCATCGCGAACGCGAAGCAGATCCTCGACCGGCTCGACGACGCGCACTCCGGCGCATCGATCGACCCGGTGCGCGAGAACATCGCCGGCGCCGAGCGGCAGCTGCCCAACATCGACCAGTCGATCGCGGCCGGTCGCGAGGCCGTGCAGTCCGGCAACGGCGCGAACGCCGCGCTCGCCGTGCATGCGGCGGAGGCCGCGCTCGCGCAGGCCTCCGGGCTGCTCGCCGCGGTCGAGCGCGCCGAGGGCGACCTCAGCAACTCGGCCCACCAGCTGCAGGAGCTCGTGCGCGACTCGATCGGCGACATCGCCGCCGCGAAGACGCTGCGCAGCACGTCGACGACCGACCTCGCCCCGCTCATCCAGCACGTCGAGCAGCAGGTCGCCGCCGCGCAGCAGCGCCCGACCGACACCCTCACGGTGCTCGCGACGCTGCAGCGCGCGAACCAGCGGCTCGACGAGGCGACCGGGCAGGCGCGCGAGAGCGGCCAGCAGGCGCAGCGCGCCCAGGCGGGCCTCGAGCGCTGGATCGCGTCGGCGCGCGCCAACATCGACCGCGCCGAGGACTACATCTCGACGCGCCGCATGGGCGTCGGCCCGCACGCGCGGCAGCTGCTCGCGACCGCGCAGCACGAGCTCGCACAGGCCCTGCGGCTGCAGCAGCACGACCCGCACACCGCCTCGCAGTACGCGGAGTCGGCCTCGCAGCACGCCGAGCAGGCGATGCAGGATGCGTCGGGCGACGTGAGCGGCTGGGGCGGCCAGTCGCGCAACCCCTACTACCGCCGCGGCGGCATGGGCGGCGGACGCGGGCAGGACATGCTCACGGGCGGCCTGCTCGGCTACATCCTCGGCGACATGCTGAACGGCCCCGGCGGCATGGGCGGCCTGGGCGGCGGACACCAGGGCGGCTACAGCGACCCGTTCGCGGGCGGCCAGGGCGGCGGAGGCGGCGGCCTCGGCGACCTCTTCTCCGGCGGCGGCGGCTCGTTCGGCGGCGGGGGCGGCGGCTTCTTCGGCGGCGGCGGCTTCGGCGGCGGCGGGGGCGGCTTCGGCGGCGGAGGCGGCAGCTTCGGCGGCTGACCCGGGCACGGGACCGGCCGCACCGGAGCGCCCAGGCGACCTCACGCATCCGCACCATCACAGAACCCACGACCGACGAACCACGACCAGCAGACCGACACCGACACGACCACCCATTCGAACCATCGGCCGCTCCAGGCGGCACACCGCAGGAAGGAACACCATGTCCAAGCAGTCCATCCTCGGCCGCATCGCGCAGCTCGCGAAGGCCAACATCAACGCGCTCCTCGACCAGGCCGAGGACCCCCAGAAGATGCTCGACCAGATGGTGCGCGACTACACCAACTCGATCGCCGAGGCCGAGGCGGCCATCGCGCAGACGATCGGCAACCTGCGCCTGCAGGAGCAGGACTACCAGGAGGACGTGCGCGCCGCCGAGGACTGGGGCCGCAAGGCGCTCGCCGCCTCGCAGCGCGCCGAGGAGCTGCGCTCGGCGGGCAAGCCCGACGCCGACAAGTTCGACAACCTGGCGAAGGTCGCGATCAGCAAGCAGATGCAGTCGGAGTCGGAGGCCCGCTCGGCCGAGCCGTCGATCCAGTCGCAGAACGAGGTCGTCGACAAGCTCAAGGGCGGCCTCGAGACCATGAAGGGCAAGCTCGACGAGCTGAAGTCGAAGCGCTCGGAGCTCATCGCGCGCGCGAAGGTCGCACAGGCGCAGTCGCAGGTGCACGACGCCGTGAAGTCGATCGACATCCTCGACCCGACGAGCGAGATCGGGCGCTTCGAGGAGAAGATCCGCCGCGAGGAGGCGAAGGTGATGGGCCAGCAGGAGCTCGCCGCCTCGAGCCTCGACGCGCAGTTCGAGGCGCTCGAGGACGTCGGCCGCCAGACCGAGATCGAGGCTCGCCTCGCCGCGCTCAAGCACGGCGGCTCGCAGGGCCAGCT
>DASSWM010000160.1:0-3324 GCA_035704865.1 Agrococcus sp. | reverse complement strand
ACGATCATCGACCTGCCCGTGCGGCCGCAGCGCGACGAGCGGCCGCAAGACAGCTAGCTGCCGTCGATCTCCGGGTTGCGGCGCGCGATGATGCGGCGCATCACGTGCACCCCGACGACGACGGCAACGAGGAACCCCGCGATGATCGCGGCGACCAGCAGCACGTCGCCGACGACGCCGTCAGCCATGGTCATGTTCTGTGCAAGGTGGAGCTCTATGGGCTGAGCGTACCCCAGTGGGGTACACGCCTGGGGGACATCCCGCCGTGTCGGCCGGGCGAGACCGTGCTCGAGCCGGCTACCCGCTCACCGCCCCCTCGCCGTGCGGGGCGCCGACGGGCTTCGACTCGGGCGACCCGCGCTGACGCAGGTACATCGACAGCGCGATCATGCTGCCGACCGCGAGGAACTCCGACTGCCAGTTCTGCAGCGTGCGGTTCCAGAAGTCGGCCGAGGCGATGTACTCGAGCCACGTGATCGTCGCCTGGCCGTGCTGCAGCTGCTCGTCGTTGTAGACGACGACGCCCGAGAGCGACTGCGCGAGCCATGAGAGCAGGAAGATGACGCCCATCACGAGCAGCAGCGAGTTCGAGAACAGCGTGTGCCGCCAGCCGCGCACCTTCGCCCACTTGGGCGACGCGTCCTTGGCGTACTGGTGCACCATCTGCTCCTCGTCGGTGCCGACGCCCTCCTCGCCCGGCTTCTTCGACTCCGGCGATCCCTGCTGCACGAGCCAGACCGTGGCGAAGATGAACAGGAAGAACTGCAGATACTCCGACTGCCAGTTCTCGGCGACGTCGATGATGAAGTGCGACGAGGTCACGAAGTCGAGGTAGGTGACGGGCTCGGCGCCGTGCGATGCCTGCTCGTCGTTGAAGAGCTGCAGGCCGGCGAGCGACTGGCCGATGAGCGCGAGCAGGAAGATGGCGCCGAAGGCGATCGAGAGTGCGTGCTTTCGCATGCTCACCGCCCCGCCAGCGGCAGCGCGATCATCAGGATCAGCCCGATCGCGATGGCGACGAGGTTGGTCACGAACACGGCACGAGTGCCCGGGGTGCCGGGGCTGTCGCTGTCTGAGGTCATGAGCCGAGCATGACCCTCCCGCTCACGGTTGTCACCCAGCGAATGCTCAGAGAGGACGCGCACGCGTGCGTCGTCCGCGCGAGCCGAGGCGACGCATCCGTCACCTGCCCGCCCGAGCCGCGGCGACGCATCCGCTCCCCCGGGCGACGGAGGCGGCCGCCGAGCGCCCGCGCTTAGGCTCGGGAGCATGCCCGTGCGCCCCGCCCCCGACGCGAGCTCGCTGCGCGCCGACGCGCTGCTGGCGGGCACGCTCGCGCTCGTCGGCTGCGTCATGGTCGCGCTCACCGCCATGACGGGGCTGCAGTTCGAGGACGTGCCGATCTGGGCGCCGATGCTCGCCGCGGTGCTCGTGCCGGCGCCGCTCGTGCTGCGGCGCGTGCACCCCATTCCGGTCGCCGTGGCGCAGGTGGTGCTCTACATCGTCGCGGGCGAGCTCGGCGTGCTCGAGCTCTACGTCTCGCAGGTCAACCTCTTCATGGGCTTCTACTCGATCGGCGCGTGGGAGACGCACCGCCGCCGCGCGTTCTGGTCGCGGCTCGTGATCGTGATCGCGATGGCCGTCTGGCTCGCGATCTCGGCCGTGCGCGGCTTCTTCGACCCCGAGACGGGCGAGCGCGGGGTGTCGGCGTTCTTCGCGATGCTCATGATCCAGATCGTCATCAACGCCGCCTACTTCGGCGCCGGCTGGCTCTTCGGCGACCGCGCCTGGCGGGGAGCGATCGAGCAGCAGCGCCTCGCCGACGCGCACGCCGAGATCGCCGCGCAGCAGCAGCGGCTCGCCGAGCAGGCCGTCTCGCTCGAGCGCGTGCGAATCGCGCGCGAGCTGCACGACGTGGTCGCGCACCACGTCTCGGCGATGGGCGTGCAGGCCGGCGCCGCGCGGCGCGTGCTCGCGACCGATGCCGACCGGGCGGCGGATGCGCTGCGGCACGTCGAGCAGTCGGCCCGAGACGCGATCGGGGAGCTCCGGTCGCTCGTGGTGACGCTGCGCTCGGAGGACGACGGGAGCGGCGCGGCCCCGGATCTCGACGGGCTGCCGGCGCTCGTGGCCGCCGCGGACGGCGCAGGGCAGCGAGTGACGCTCGCCGAGGTCGGGTCGCCGCGGCCGGTGTCGCCCGCGGTGGGGCTCACCGCGTACCGCGTCGTGCAGGAGGCGCTCACGAACGCGCGCAAGCACGCGGGCTCGGCCGCGCAGGTCGACGTGCGCGTGCGCTACCTCGACGGCGCGGTCGAGGTGGAGGTGAGCGACGACGGCTACGGCACGGCGTCCGCAGCGGGCGCGGGGACCGGCATGGGGATCGTCGGCATGCGCGAGCGCGTCACCGCGATCGGCGGCACGCTCGAGGCCGGGCCGAAGTCGCGCGGCGGCTACCTCGTGCGGGCGACGATGCCCACCGCATCCGCCGCGTGATGCAGCCGACGAGTCGGCCCCGGCAGAGGTCTGCACGTCCACCCGCCGACTGCGACGGGGAACGGCCTGCGCCGGCTCAGTCGCAGCTCGTGTAGCGCGCGGCGTCGGGGCTGAGCGTCGGCGTGCCGCCCAGCACGAGCACCTCGTTCGGCATGAAGCCCAGCAGCGCGTCGCTCGTGTCGTCGGGCATGCAGCTGTGGCGCGCGAGCAGCATCGGCGCGTCCTGCGCTCCCGCCGCGGCCGCGCCAGAGAGCGCGTCGGGGAAGTTCTGGCCGCTCGCGACGTACGCGACGTC
Organism: Agrococcus sp.; assembly: GCA_035704865.1. Taxonomy (GTDB): domain Bacteria; phylum Actinomycetota; class Actinomycetes; order Actinomycetales; family Microbacteriaceae; genus Agrococcus. The sequence goes on along the minus strand of DASSWM010000160.1, from coordinate 536 downwards.
CGCGGCGCCGAAGACGGTGCTCAGCTGCGCGGCCGTCGCGTAGCGGTTCGTGCCCGCGTAGCGCCGCACGGTGGTGACGGCCGCGTCGAGGCCGGTGGCGACCCCGGCCGAGACGGAGGCGGTGTCGCCGGCGATGCCGACCCATCCGACCCCGAGCTCTGCGAGCGTCGCTCGCGTCGCCGAGTCGAGCGCGTCGCGCTCGCCGTCGACGAGCAGCACCGGGCCGTTGCGGTGGGCGGCGGCGGGGCCGGCGGCCAGCGCATCGGGGAATCGCACGCCCGTGGCGACGAAGGCCGACGCGGCGGAGTCGAACGCGTGCAGCGCGATCAGTCGGCTGGTCTCGTAGCGGTTCGCGCCGCCGAGCCGCAGCACCGGATCGGTGCTCGCGGCATCGATCGCCTGAGCCTCGGCTGCCGCCGCCGCGACGTCGGGAGCGGGCTGGGTGGACTGCGGGGCGGCCTCCGCCTCGTGTGCGGGCTCGGTCGGCTGCGGCTCGGCTTCGGCGGCGGGCTCGGTGGGCTGTGGCTCCGCGTCGG
>DASSWM010000159.1:0-2663 GCA_035704865.1 Agrococcus sp. | reverse complement strand
GTCGACGACGGCGGCCGCGGGCGAGCGCCGTCCCGCGAGGGCAGCGGCACGGGGCTCATCGCGCTCGCGGAGCGGCTGCGGCAGGCCGGCGGCGACCTCGCCATCTGGCGCGACCGCGGCTGGAGCATCCGCGCCTCCCTCCCGATCGAGGCGCCGTGACGGGCGCGCCCGCCGACGCCGTGTTCGGTCGCGCGCAGCCGACGGAAGCCGCCGCGGTCGGCTTCGGAGGCGACCTCGTGCGCGACCGCGTGCGCGTGCTCGTCGCCGACGACCAGGAGCTCATGCGCGATGCGCTCGCGACCATGATCGAGACGGATGCGCGCCTCGAGCTCGCGGGGACCGCATCCGACGGCGCCGCGGCCGTCGAGGCCGTGCGGCGGGGGCTCGTCGACGTCGTGCTCATGGACATCCGCATGCCCGTGCTCGACGGCATCGCCGCGACCGAGCAGGTGCTGCGGCTGCGGCCCGGCGTCAAGGTGCTCGTGCTCACGACGTTCGACCTCGACGAGTACGTGCTCGCGGCCGTGCGCGCGGGCGCGAGCGGCTTCCTGACGAAGGACGCGCGGCCCGCCGAGCTGACCGCGGCGATCGTGGCCGTCGCCGCGGGCGACGCGGCCGTCTCGCCGCGCGCGACCCGCACGCTGCTGCGGCACGTGCAGGAGGGGCCGGCGGCGGTCGCGCAGGACGCGCTCGCGCCGCTCAGCCCACGCGAGCGCGACGTGCTGCGCGAGCTCGCGGCCGGTGCCTCGAACGACGAGATCGGCAGGCGGCTGTACCTCACGACGAACACCGTGAAGACGCACGTCAAGGCGATCCTCGCCAAGCTCGGGCTGCCCGACCGCATCCACGTCGTCATCTGGGCGTACGAGCGCGGCGTCGCCGGCCGCTGAGCCGGGCTGCGGGCCCGTGCTGCGCGCGCGTGCCCATTGTTGGACCCCTTTGCGCGCCGTGGACCTGTTGGAGCAGGTCCAGCGCGCGCGAGCGGGTCCGTGCGGCAGCGCGTCGCTCGCGCGGTCGGCGAACGGGTCCGTGCGGCAGCGGGCCGCTCGCGCGGTCGGCGCGAGCGGATCCATCCGGCAGCGGGTCGCCCGCGCGGGCGATGCGCGCCGCTCTCGCGAGCGAGGCGAGTGCCGCCCGGCCGCACCTAGCGTCTCGGCCATGGACACCGCATCCTTCACCACCGCATCCGGCATCACCGGACCCGGGCGCGGAGCATCCGCACCCGCACCCGCCGCCAGCGCATCGCGGCGCCGCCTCGCCGCCGCCGCTGCAGCAGCCGGCGCCGCCGGCGTCGCGATCGCGGGGCTGCTCGCGACGCTCCTGCCCGAGCAGAGCCCGTTCGCCGCCGCGATGCCCGGCCTGCTCGGCATCGCCGGCCCGGCAGCCGGCCCGATCGAGCTCGGCCTGGGACTGGCCGCCCTGGCGGCGGTCGCGACGCTCGCCGTCCTGCGGCGCCGCGAGCCCGCGCCGCTCGAGCCATGGCAGCGCCGCGAGCCCGCGCCGCTCGCCATCCGCATCGCGGTCGGCGCGCTCGGCGCAGCCATCGCACTCACGCTGCCCGGCTCGGCGATGGCCCTCGCCGGCTACCTGCTGGCGCTGGTGCTCCTCGTGGCGGTGCCCGTGCTGCTCGTCCTGCTGTCGCTGCGCCGCCCCTGGATCGGCGTGCCGCTCGTCGCGCTGCTGGCGGCGGGCGTCGCCGCCGGCGAGCTCACCGGCGCCTTCCCGATCTCCGCCTTCGGCGGCGCGCTGCTGACGGGGCTCGACCGCGTCTGGGTCGCGCTCGTGACCGTCGCCGCGCACGTCGTCGCGGCGGTGGGCATGCTCGCGCTCGTCGCGCCCACGCCCGAGAGTGGGCTCGCACGACGGCTGACGGATGCCGTGCGTCGCGCACGCGTGCCCGTCACGCTGCTCGCGGCGGCATGCGGCCTGCCGTACCTCATCGCCCGCGCGTCCTGGCTGACCCCCTGGCCGCTCTTCGGCCCGACGCGCGAGATGCTCGACCGCGATCCCGCCACGATGGTCACCGGACTGCTGCTCGGCAGCGCGATGCTGGCCGGCATCCTGCTCACGCTCGGGCTCATCCTGCCGTGGGGCGAGCGCTTCCCGCGGTGGGCGCCGGGTGTCGGCGGCCGGCCCGTGCCGGTGCGGCTCGCGGTCGTGCCCGCGCTGCTCGTGGCGGTGCTCTTCACGGTCGGCGGCATCGCGATGCTCGACCTGGGCGCGGCGATGGAGGGCTCGGGCGGCTCGATCAACCGGCTCACGATGTGGCTCGTGCTGCCCTTCTGGCTCTGGGGCCCGCTGCTGGCGCTCGCGACGTGGGGCTACGCCGTGCACCGCCGCGAGATCGCATGACCGGCGCGCGGCTGGCGCGGCACCGCGAAGCCCGGCCGCGCCGGGCGCGCGGGCGCCGCGGCTGGCCTGGACGGCGCTGGCGCGGCCTACGGCTCGGGCGTCACCCGCATCGGGTCGAGCGCCTGCGCCTCGCCGTGCATGGGCCGCTCGAGATCCCTCCCGTCGTCGGTGGCCGCGCCCGGTGCGGCGCCGCTCATCGCGCTCGTGCCGTCGGCGAGCACCTCGGCGATGATGCCCGTCCCCGGCACCACCCGGCCGTCGGGGCCCATGTCGATGGCGCCGTCGCCCGTGTCGATCGTCCAGTAGGGCAC
>DASSWM010000158.1:0-2221 GCA_035704865.1 Agrococcus sp. | reverse complement strand
TAGTCGACGGTGCGGAAGTGCTCGATGTGCCCGATGATCGCGTCCGCCTCGTCGACGATGACGAGCAGGCCCTCTCGCTCCTGCCAGAAGCCGTGCTCGGCGTACTCCCGCGCGAAGCGCACGAGCGGCACGACACCGATGGGGAAGTGCTCGCCGCGGTTGGCGATGTCCTCGTCGAACGCCTGCAGCGTCGTGAGGTCGGCCTCCCGCACGAGGCGCAGCGTGCACCGCTCGCCGGCCAGCATCAGAGCAGCTCCGCGAGCATCGCCGCCGCGCGGGCGGCGCCGCCGGTCTCGACGGGCAGCGCGTCGACCTCCCGGTCGAGCTCGGCGAGCAGCGCCTCGGCCAGGGCGTCCGGGTCGGCAGCCTCGGCGTAGGGCAGGTGCCGCCCGGCCCGGTAGCGGTCGAGCCGGTGCCGCACGTGCAGGTTCTGCTCGAAGTGGCGCCGCAGCGGCACGTAGAGGAACGGCCGCCGGGCTGCCGTGAGCTCCATGCACGTGGTGAGCCCGCCCTGCACGACGGCGACATCGGCGGCGAAGAGGTGCTCGTGCAGCCTCGGCAGGTAGCCGCGAACGGTCGCGCCACGGCGTTTCGCCAGCGAGCGCGGGTCGATACGGGGTCCGGCGACCACCACGAACCGCAGGTCGGGCGCGGCCCGGCGGACGAGCGGCACGGTGTCGAGCACGCGCTCGAGCAGCGGCCTGCCGACCGCCGTGCCGCCCACGGTGACGACGCACACCCTGCCCTCCTCGGGCATCCGCAGCCGGTGGCGCAGCTCATCGCGCGGCGGCAGCGCGGCGGGGTCGAAGCCCGACACGTAGCCGGCGAAGTCGAAGTTGGCGCCCACCCAGTCCGGGATCATCGGCAGCCCCTCGCCGAAGGAGGCGGGGATGACGTCGGCCGCGTCGCCCACGAAGATCGAGCGGTCGCGCACCCGTGCGAAGCGAGCCCGCTGCGTGATCATCTCGGCGTTGTAGTCGGCGGTGAGCGCGGCCTCGGCGGCCCCGCCCTCCGGCATCGGCAGCCACCCCACGAAGTCGGTCAGCCAGGCGAAGGCGAAGCGCTTGAGCTCCGGGTTCTCATGCAGGAAGTAGTCGATGTCCCACGCCTCGTCGCCGATCACCAGGTCGTAGTGCTCCGACTCGACCAGCTGCTGGAAGACGCTGAAGTTGTGCACGAGGATCGCGTCCATGCGCCGGATGGCCTGGAAGGCATGGAGGTCGTGCTCGCCGCTCTCGTGCTCGAAGTGGGTCGATTCGCTCGCGAGCGCACCGGACGCGGGATGGACCCGCTCGCCGGCCGTCTCGAGCACGGTGGTGACGGGATGCTGCGCCAGCCAGTCGATCTGCACCTCCGGGTGCAGCCTGCGCAGCGCCTGCGCGATCGCCAGATCGCGGGCGGCGTGCCCGAGGCCGATCGGCGACGAGAGGAAGAGCGCGCGCCGGGGTCTCGCGGGGGCGAACGTCCACGTCTCCGCGCGCTCCGTCTCGGGCAGCGGCGGCAGCACCTCGTCGGCGAAGTCCTGGATCAGCCGGTTGACGCGCACCGGCGAGCGCGCCATCAGGCCGTGGCCGCCGCCCTCCACGAGCACGAGCCTGCCCCTCGTCAGCTCGGCGATGCGGCGGCCCACGGCGTCCGAGCGGATGCGGTCGTCGGTGCCGTGCACGACGAGCACCGGGCACTGGACCTGGCGCGCGAGCGTCTCGAAGTCGCGGCACGGCACGCCCTCGAGACCGAGCCGTCCCGCCGTCGCGTCGGCGAGCACCTGCGGGTCGACCTCCGAGGACCAGCGCAGCACGTCCTCGAGCTGCTTGGTCGAGTGCGGCTCCGCATACATCTGGCCGAAGAAGTACCGGCGGAAGTCGGCGAAGTCGCCCTCGGTCCAGTAGTACCGGTTGTACTTCGCCCAGCCCTCGGTGGTCTCGAGCCGGGCATCCCATGGGTAGTGCTCGCGACCCGGCTGGCTGACGCGCACGTCGCACGACGCCGACAGCGCGAACACGCCCGCGACCCGCTCCGGGTGGTCGGCCGCAGCCAGCAGCGCCCATGCGACGCCGACCGAGAGGGCGACGAGCACAGCGCGGTCGGTGCCGGTCGCGTCCATGACCGAGATGACGTCCTCGGCGCACTCGTCGGTGGCGTACGCGGCGGGGCCGCTGGGCTTCCCGGATGCGCCCGTGCCGCGGCCGTCGAAGGTCACGACGCGGTAGTGCCTGGCGAG
>DASSWM010000157.1:0-4446 GCA_035704865.1 Agrococcus sp. | reverse complement strand
GGCCGTCGCGTGCGCGCTGCTGTCGACGTGGCTCGTGCAGATGGGCTGGTCGCTCATGGGCGACGCGGTGTCGCACTCGGTGCTGCCCGGCGTCGCGCTCGCCTACATCCTCGGCCTGCCGTTCGCGATCGGCGCGGCCGTGTTCGGCATCGGCGCCGTCGCGCTCATCGGCGGCGTCCGCGCCGCCACCAGGATCAAGGCGGATGCGGCCATCGGCGTGGTCTTCACGACCCTGTTCGCGCTCGGCCTCGTGATCGTCTCGGTCACCCCGTCCGACACCGACCTGCAGCACATCCTGTTCGGCAACGTGCTGGGCGTCTCGGACGGCGACATCGCGCAGGTGCTCATCGTCGGCGCGATCGTGTGCGTCACGCTCCTCGTGCTGCGCCGCGACCTCACCCTCGTCGCGTTCGACGCGGGCCACGCCCACGCGATCGGCCTGCGCCCGCGCATCCTGCACGCCGTGCTGCTCGGGGCGCTCGCGCTCACGGTCGTCACCGCGCTGCAGGCCGTCGGCATCATCCTCGTGGTCGCGATGCTCGTCATCCCGGGCGCGACGGCAGCGCTCATCGCCGTGCGGTGGGATGCGCTGCTGGCGTGGTCGGCCGGCATCACGATCGCCGCATCGCTCGTCGGCCTCATGGCCGCCTTCTGGCTCGACATCTCCCCGGGCGGCGCCGTCGTGCTGACGCAGGGGCTCGCGTTCGGGCTAGCGTTGCTGTTCGGGCCCCGCCGGGGTCTCGTGCAGCGGCTGTCGAGAGCGAGGCGTCATGCAGTCCACAGCGGCTGAGGACTACGTCAAGGCCATCTACCACCACACCGAGTGGCAGCCGGAGCCCGTGACGCCCTCGCAGCTGGCCGGCAGGCTCGGGCTCGCCAACTCGACCGTCACCGAGATGGTGAAGAAGCTCGCCGCCGCGGGCCTCGTGCACCACCGGCCGTACGGCGCGATCGAGCTCACGCGCGAGGGCGCGGCGCTCGCGCTGCGGCAGGTGCGCAGGCACCGCGTGGTCGAGACGTGGCTCGTCGAGCGGCACGGCTACGACTGGGACGAGGTGCACGACGAGGCCGAGATCCTCGAGCACGCGCTCAGCGACCGGCTGCTCGAGTCGATCGCGCGCTCGCTCGGCGACCCGGTGCGCGACCCGCACGGCGACCCGATCCCCGCAGCCGACGGCACGGTCATGCGGCCGGATGCGGTGCTGCTGGCGGATGCGGAGGTCGGCCACGAGGGTGCCGTCGTGCGCATCTCCGACGACGACTCCGCCATGCTGCGCTTCCTCGCCGAGTCGGGCGTCGCGCTCGACGCGCGGCTCGCGGTGCTGGGGCAGAAGCCCTACTCGGGCTCGATCCAGGTGCGCACGGATGCGGGCACCGTCGACCTCGGGCCCTCGGTGGCGCGGGCCATCTGGCTCGCGGTGTGACGTCGCCGCGGGTGGCAGATTCCTCGGCCGCGCGCAGAGTTGCAGCAACTTGCGGCGATGCCCAGCTGTTGACCGCAGGTCACTGCAACTCTGCGGGGTTCCGGGCGCTCGCGGCGCTCGGCGCCTCAGCGCTCGATGCCGAGGTCGTTCGTGCCGGAGAGGTCGAGCGTCTGCACCTCGCGCGTCGCGGTGCCCTCGCGGATCTCCCGCTCGACCTCGCGGCGCGACTGGATGGCGTGCCAGACGATGAAGCCGATCGCGATCACGACGACGCCGATGAGCACGAGGTCGATGTACTCGGTGACGACCTCGGCGACGCCCGGGATGTGCGCGACGCCCCAGCCGAGCAGCGGCAGGCCCGCGCCCCAGAGCATGCCGCCGATGACGTCGAGCCGGAAGAACAGCGGCCACGGCATCTTGCCGACGCCCGCCGCGACCGGCATGAACGTGCGCACGATGCCGATGAAGCGGGCGATGATGACGGCGGCGGCGCCGTAGCGCAGGAAGAAGCGGTTGGTGCGCTCGACCGTGCGATGCGAGAACAGGCCCGACGATCGTCGCTGGAAGATCGGCGGCCCGGCCTTCCTGCCGATGTAGTAGCCCAGCTGGTCGCCCGCGACGGCGCACAGCGCGATGCACAGCATCACGAGCCAGATCGGCTGGTGGATGACGCCGGTGAACGAGAGCACGCCCGCGATCACGAGCAGCGTGTCGCCCGGCAGCAGGAAGCCGACCAGCAGGCCGGTCTCGACGAACACGATCGCGCACACGAGCAGCAGCGCCCACGCACCCGCGCCGGAGATGAGGCCCTCGATGTCGATGAGGAACTCAGCTGGCAGGCGATGCACGGTCGCTCCTTCGCGAGCAAGATGATCGTGGTGCGGGAGAGGGGACTTGAACCCCTACGCCACGAGGGCACAGGAACCTAAATCCTGCGTGTCTGCCAATTCCACCACTCCCGCGTGGCAGCCTCCAGCGTAGTGGCGCGCACACGCCGGTACATGCAGGTTTCCCCAAGCCTGGCCGCATGCTCGCCGCCATGATCCTCGGGGGCGCTGCCCGCACCCGCCCCATCTGCGAGGGTGGGGCCATGCACATGCGCGCGCTCGTCACCGGAGCCTCGGCGGGGCTCGGCGCCGAGTTCGCCCGGCAGCTCGCCGCCGACGGCCTCTCGCTCGTGCTCGTCGCGCGCGACGCGGCGCGGCTCGAGGCGCTCGCGGCGGCGCTGCCGCTGCATGCCGTCGCGGCGGCCGAGCTGCTGCCCGCCGACCTCACCGACCCGGCCGACCTCGAGCGCGTGGCCGCCCGCCTGGCCGACGCGACGCATCCGATCGACGTGCTCGTCAACAACGCCGGCTTCGCGGTTGCCGAGCCCTTCCACGCCTCCGCGATCGACGACGAGCGCCGCATGCACGAGCTGCTCTCGTGGGTGCCGCTGCGGCTCGCCCACGCGGCGCTGCCGGGCATGCGCGAGCGCGGCCGCGGCGGCATCCTGAACGTCGCGAGCCTCGCGGGCAGGCTGCCGAGCGGCTCGTACGCGGCCGCGAAGTCGCAGGTCATCACGCTCTCGCGCGCGCTGCACGCCCGCTACCGGGGCGACGGCATCACGGTCACGGCGCTGCTGCCGGGCTTCGTGCCGACCGAGTTCCACGACCGCATGGGCGTCTCGCCGGATGTCGTGCCGAGGGCGGGGTGGGCGGATGCGTCCACGGTCGTCCGCGAGGGACTGCGCGCGCTGCGCAGACGGCGCGGCATCGTCGTGAGCGACTGGCGCTACCGGCTCGCGGCGCCCATCATCCCGCTCGTGCCCGACCGGCTCATCGCGGGCGTCGGGCTCGGCAGGCGCATCGAGCGCTGATCGGGGCGAGGACGCGGAGCGGGTCCGCGTCCTCGCCGGTGCCTCAGGCTCGGCTGTCGCTGCGCCCGAGCAGTCGCCCGAGCGCCGGGGCGAACGCCGCGATCCACAACAGCGGGTAGCCGATCAGCACGAGGGGAGAGCTCGTGCCTAGCAGCAGCATCGCGACGCTGGCGACCGTGATGATCGGGATTGACCAGACGGGCAGCTGCCGCGACCGCCACAGCGCGACCGCCGCGATCGGCGGTGCCAGCAGAGCGCCGAGCAGGTAGGGCGCGAAGATCGTCATGAAGATCGGGCTCGACTCGAGGGCGGCGATCAGCCGGAGCGCGTCGTCGGCGTCGACGGCGCTCGCGAGCGCCGAGGTGAGGGCGACCCAGGAGACCAGATGCACGGCCTGGCCGAACGCGAACAGGGCGCCGGCGCTCGCGGCCGCCCACGCCCAGCGGCGACTGCGCCCGTGAGCGAGGCGCCAGACCGCGGGCGTCCACGCCATCGTCAGCAGGGCCATGGCGAGCATCGCGATCCCCATGCCCGTCCACAGTCCTGATGCCGATTCGACAGCGCCGAGGAAGGCGCTCGGGTCCGACGCCGGGTCGGCGCTGCCGATGGCGAGCAGCTCGAGCGCGCCACCGATGGACCCGGCGATGGGCGCCAGCAGCAGGGCCGCGGCGCCGAGGACGGTGGAGGCGGACGGACGGGGTCGAAGCGATCGGTCGTCCGCGACGGCGCGGATCGGCTCATCGAGCTCGGTCATGGCTGCTCCTCCAGTCGAGCCGGCGGTTCCGGCTGCAGGGCTCCACCGTGCGCCCGTCTGCTCGTGCCGCGCATCGGCCGCAGGTCGGCACACAGCCGCCGCGGGTAGGGCGCGTGACCGCCGCAGGGCGGTGCCGCAGTACGCCGCGAGACCAATACGCTCGCTGCATGTCGACGCTGACGGCCCGAGCACGGTGGCTGCTGGCCGCCGCCGCAGGGCTGTGGGCCGGCGTGCTCGCGGGCGTCGAGCTCGGAGACCACTGGTGGCTCGCGCCGATCGTCGCTGCATGGTTCGCGGCCGCCTCGTGGCTGCTCGGCCTCCGGGCGTGGCTGGGCGTCGGAGCGACGGTGCTCGGCGTGCTGGGCGTCGGGCTGCTGGGGCTGCCGGCGGAGAACGCCGCCCCGCTCGGC